>NZ_JAYUPA010000784.1:0-9634 GCF_043760365.1 Armatimonas sp. | reverse complement strand
GGTGTTATGCAGTATGTGCAGGATTACGATGAAACCTACCCCACTGCCTACTACTACAAGAATAATACAGCTACTGTAAATGGTGGTTCGGCGGGTGGCTACGTTCACATGAGCGTTCTTATCAATCCTTATCTTAAGAATGCCCAGGTTTGGGTCTGTCCTTCCGATGCTCTCCGAGGTGTAGGGCCAGATAACCCTGCTTGCCCTGACTGGACAAATATCACCCAGCCCGGTTGTGAAGCACAGGTGCCACGTCTCTCTTATATCCCGAACTCCTCGATCATGCCCCGCAAGCGTGGGCCACAAGATGCCCCCAATGTTGTCTCGATGGCGGCGGTGGATGCTCCTGCCGATGTCATCGCCATTGGCGAGATGACCGACTTTAGCAACTGTATCTTCCTGGGCTCGACCGGCCAGCAGAACAATGAGCGCCGTAACAAGAGCCACCGTCCTGTCAATGCCATGATGCGAACCGCAGGTGGTGGACAGTGGGCGGGGCAGAGTGTTGCTGACGTGACCGGCCCACTTTTTGCCATAACCCAAGCTGCGGCCCAAGGTGCCGAAGGCTGGGGCGGCCCTGCGGATACCCGTGGGATCACCAACACCGCAGGCTGCCGTGGGACGGCTGCTGACGGTGGTCTGCACATCCGCTTCATGTCTCCTGGTCGTCACTCGGGTGGCTCTAACTACATGTTTGCCGATGGTCATGCCAAGTGGCACCGCTTCAACGACACCATCAACCCGAACCGCTTCCTCTGGGGCCGTACCTACTTCCCCTCCGGCCAGCCGGTTTTGGATCAGGCAGGTTTCCAGGTTCGCTAAGAATCGCTCGACACGCACGCGCGGGGGCGAGCCTGCCGTTACGCCAGGTAGGCACCCCGTGCGAGAAAGCCACCATCCACCGCGACACACTGCCCTGTGATATGGCGTGCGGCGGGCAGGCAGAGAAACGCGACGGCGGCAGCCACATCCTCCGGTTCCGCAATTCGGCCTAGCGGGGTGCTTGCCAGAACGCGCGCAAGCCGCTCGGGATCATCGAGCACGGGCTGTGCCAGGGGAGTGCGGGTGTAGAACGGATTGACGGAGTTCACCCGAATCCCGTCACCGGCCCACTCCACGGCAAGATAGCGCGTGAGCTGATCCAGAGCCGCCTTGCTCAGTGCATAGGCCACGCCCGTTCCAATCGCCACACTGCTGGCCACCGAGCCGATAGCGACGATGCAGCCGCGATTTTCTGCAAGTGTAGGCTGTGCGGCGCGGCAGAGGCGAAACACAGCATCCAGGTTGGTTCCCAGCACCCGCTCGTAGTCCGAATCGGAAAGCTCCGTGGTGGGCTTACGGACATTGGTTCCAACGTTGTTAACCAGAATCTCCAGCCCGCCGAGCGTTTCGTAGGCCCGCGCGAGAATACGCTCCGCTGCGCCGTCCTCGGAGATATCCGCACAGATATCCGCCCCGGAGCGCGCCACCGTGAGCACCGTCGCTCCCAGCTCGCGCAGCTCCGCGACAACTGCCGCGCCAATCCCACGCGTCCCGCCCGTCACCAGAGCCCGCTGGCCGTCCAATCGCCAGCGGCTCATTGATTTGCTACCAGTTTGTCGTACTCCGCATGACTCCCGATTCCGGCGCGGACTGACCAGAGTTCATCAATACGTTTTAGCTGGAGCGAGGGATGTTCCGGAGATTCCTCAAGGAGCCTGAAATTCTTATCTGCGACATCACGAATTTCTTTGGGTAACGCATTATAGTCCTCCCAAAAATGAGGAGTCGTGCGGTTTGTCATGGCAATGGACGTGTTTTTTTGTTACGGCTTGCCTCTTTTGCTTCGGCGATTAGATAGGCTAGCTTTCCTAACTTGAGATCTGTAGCTATTTGGCTATCCCATTGTTCGTCACGGTAGGTATCAAACCAGCTCATGAATTCCCGAAGCTCTTTAGAGGAAAGCTTTTGAACTGCCACTTCTAACTCGACAATGCTCATAATCTCTATTTTATCGTCCTTTTTTTCACGATACGGAACACAATCCAGCAGACGAGTGCGAGCGGCAGAACCCAGGGCGCGAGTGCGACGACGATGAGCAGGATCCCCACAAAAAAGGCTTTAAGGTTCTCCACGGAGGCGCTGAAGCTGCGGGAGACTTGCGTTGCGAGTGTCGGGGGGCCTTCGGGGACGAAGTTCTTGACTTCCTTCAGGGTAATGGTAATCGTGGACAGATCAGTCTGGTTGGTGAGGAAGCGCAGGCGGCCCTCGATGCGCTCGATCTCATCGCGTACCCGGCTCAGCTCTTTCTCGACCGTGAGCACTTCGGTGAGCTTGCCCGTGGCCTTCTGAAGTAGCTCCACCAAGCGGGTCTCTTCGATCTTTTTGTTCTTGAGCCGTGCCGCGACATCGTAGAATTCTTCGCTCACATCGTCGGCCTTGCGGTTACTGCTCTGAAGCTCTCCGAGGGCGGGGAGGGCTTTCAAGAACGCATCGAACTTCTCAGCAGGAAGGCGCACCGTCCACGAACCCTCACGCGTCTCGCCGCGCACACCGGTTCGGTTGGCGTTGCTGATGTACCCGCCAAACTCTTTGGCGCGGGCTTCCAGCGCGTCGGAGGCTTTGTCCAGGTCCTCACAGACCAGCGTCACCTCGCCGGTGAAGATAATCTTGCGCGGCAGGGCCGGTGCTTTTGGCGCAGACACTTCCGCTTCCGTTTTGGCTTCTCCAGCGACCATTCCCGAGGCAGTAGAGGCGGGAGCATCGAGCGACACTGATTTTCCCGCTGACATTGGCATTGAGGAGCCTGGCTGGCCCTGGCAGCCTGTTAGGAGCGCAAGGCCGACGAGAGGAAGGTATCGTTTCATAGGTGTTTAGTCCTCAAGGGCGGCAAGAACGTTCATTTTTTCTTCGTCGGTGAGCTGCCAGCCCGCCGTGTTGAGATTCTGCGCCACTTGCTGGGGGCTGCGCGCCCCGATAATGGCGCAAGTGAGGGCGGGATGCGAGAGCACCCAGGCGGCGGCTAAGTTGCCGACAGTTTTCCCGTGCGCCTGTGCGATGGGTCGCAGACGCTCGACAAAGGCGAGGTTCTTGGTAAGCTGAGGCTCCTGAAAGAGCGGGTTCTTGCGCCGCCAGTCGTCGTCGGCCACGCGGTTGATGTCAAAGCTGCCCGAGAGAAGCCCGGCTTGCATGGGAGAGTACGCCACCACGCCGACCCCATTTTCGAGGCACCAGGGCAGAATCTCCACCTCGACTTCGCGCCGGAGCAGAGAGTAGGGCGGCTGGAGGCTCTGCACACGGCGGAGGGCGTGGCATTTCTTGAGCAGTGGCACATCGAAGTTGCTCACGCCGATAAAGCGGCACTTCCCAGCGTCTTGCAGCTCCGCCATCATTGCCCACGAGTCCTCCAGCGGCGTCTCGGTGTCGTTGTCCGGCCAGTGGATCTGAAATAAGTCTACACAATCTAATTGCAAGCGCCGAAGCGAGTCGTCGAGCTGCTTTTTGATGGACTCCGGGCGCAGATCGCTCTGGGGACGTTCCGCGTCGGTGGCCCCACGCACGCGGCCACACTTGGTCGCCACAAAGACGGGCTGGCCGAACTCGCGCACTGCCTTGCCTACCACCGTCTCGGAATGACCGAAGCCGTAGACCGCCGCTGTGTCGATCCAGTTGCCGCCGAGCTCTAGGTACTTGAGCATCGCGGCAATCGAGTCGTTGTCGTCCTGGGGACCCCAGCCAAACACATAGGGACCGCCTGCGGCCCATGCTCCAAAACCGACCGTGGTGAGCTGCGGCCCACCGTTTCCTAGCTCTCTCGTTTCCATACGGGCTTTCTCTTTTCTAAAAATGCCCGAATCCCTTCCTGACCCTCAGGAGAAACTCGGATTTTTGCAATGGCTTCCACGGTGTCCGCCGTCCCTGCCGCCAGCTCGCGCAGGAGCTGTTTTGAGGCGACAATGGCTTTGGGACCCGCCTTACCCGCATCCGTGAGGACGCTATTCACGCTGGCAGCAAGATCGTCGGCGGGCACCACTTCCTGCACCAGCCCGAGCCGGAGCGCGGTCAGGGCATCAAAGCGTCGCCCTGTGGTGAAGTACGCCCTCGCTGCGCCGAGTCCGATTTTTTCCACCACAAAGGGGCTGATGACGGCAGGAATGATCCCGAGCTTGACCTCGGAGAAGGCAAACGTGGCACTGGCGCTGGCAATTGCGTAGTCGCACGCCGCCACTAAGCCCGCCCCGCCGCCCATTGCCGCGCCATTGACAGCAGCGATCGTTAGTTTGGGGCACTGCGCGATCGTTTCGAAAAGCACACGGACTTTGTGGGCATCCGCGAGATTCTCTTGTTGGCTATAATCAATCATCTTGCCCATCCACTCCAGATCAGCTCCCGAACAGAAGCTCACTTCATTGCCTGAGAGGACGATGATTCGAACGTCGGGATTGGCCCCAAGGTCCTGGTAAGCTTTCGTCAGCTCTGCAATGAGAACTTCGTTGAGAGCATTGTGTACTTCAGGGCGGTTCAATCTCACACGGGCAATCGTGCCCTCCTGCAAAATTTGTGTCGTTGTCATGGCTTTTGAATGGTTGCTTTCAAGATGATTACCAGCTCTGAGCGGCCTTTGTCGCGGGCATTGCGGCGGAAGAGTTGGCCCAGGAGGGGAAGATCGCCTAGCAAGGGCACTTTGCGCAGAGCCGTGGCCTCATTCTCACCGATCAGACCGCCGATGACAAGTGTTTCCCCATCTTTGAGGCGCACCGATGTCTGCACCGTGCGGCGTGAGATACGTGGCAGAGAAATCCCATTAGCGAGTGTGTCTATCTGGGTGAGGCTACCGACCTCCGGGTTTACTTTGAGAAGTATGGTTCCATCGGGATTGGCGAGGGCGGTGACATTGAGCTCGACCCCGACATTAACCTTTTGTGATTGAAGCACGGTTCCATTGGCAGAGACTTGCGTTCCACTGAGGAAGGAGACTTCATCACCAATAAAGATCCGCGCACGCTGGTTGTAGAGCACGATAAGTTTTGGGTTCGCGAGCAGTCGTGCCTGGTTTTTCTGAATCGCGGCATCAACCGCGGCATTAAAAGTGATGGGGCTACGCGTGGTGCGGCCAAAGAGAATATCGTTGCCCTTGCGCTCGGGAAGTGGCTTCTCAACCGTCAGTGATGTTGATTTACCTCCCGGCGCGAGGTCGTAGGAGATGCCAAGCGCACTGGAGAAGCCCTCGTTGATATCCAGAATCTGTGCCTCGATGAGCACCTGCGGTGCAGGCAGGTCAAGCTGCTCCAAGATTGCCAGAGCTTCTGCCACTTTTTCCGGTGTGCCTTTGAGTACCAAAAAGCGCACAAACTGATCTTTTACGTCGGTGGCCACGGTATCCGCCGTAGATGCTGCTGCACGCGGCGTGGGGGATACCGCTACCCCAAGATCCTCCCCTTGAAGGGTATCGCGGACATACTTGGGCTGAGGGCCGAGCAGGGTCTGTATTTCGGGAAGTAGCTTGGTCATCAGCTCCGAGAGCTCTTTGGGCGTGGCGTACTTGATCTGATAGAGCTTGATCGTACTGGCAGCCGCGGGGGGCGTCTGCGCCTGGACGGAGGGAGAAAATGCTAGAAGAACCAACGCCGCTGTAACGTGTTTCATGGTGGGCATTGTACCCGACTGTACGGATGGGCAGGTATTTTTACGGTATGGCAGATAGGTCATCCTGAGGCTATCTTTAAAGTCGCAAAACACAAGAAAGCGACCCAAGATGACCCAAACACATTCTACGGCACTCACGCTCGATTCCACTGCTATAAACGAAAGTCAGTACGAGACTGAAACACCCCTACTCAAAAATCAAGACTGGATGATGCACTAGGGCTCCTGAATGCGAAGAGATTACTTAACTCCAGCGACGGAGCTCATCACTGGAGTTTTTTATCTGATATAGACAAACTCATTCAGATTGATCAGGGTATGGCAGAACTCGGGCAACGAGCGGGTTTTGAGGAAGCGCAGGCTAAGCTGGCGTTCTTTGGGGGTGGGGGAGCGGCCAAAGCAGAGGCGATACGCACGGTCTATCTGTGCCCAGGTATCACCAGGGCGCTCACGCGCTAGCCGCTCGGCGAAGAGGGCAGCCTGGCGCAGAACAAGCGGATCGTTGAGAAGCATCAGTGCCTGCAGTGGCGTTGTGGTGATATTGCGCTGGGCAACCGTGTAGGTAATCTCCGGGCAGTCGAAGACTTCTAGCTGAGGTAAAAGCAGCGATCGCTTCACCTTCACATAGACACTGCGCCGCCAAGTCTTGGGGCTATCTTCGCCCTCGGGCCAGTTCATGCCCTGGAAGGTGTCGGCGCGTAGAGTGGGATCCACGGGTGGGTAGACCGCTGGCCCTCCGATTTCGAGGTTCAGGGTTCCTGCGACTGCGAGCAGGCTATCGCGAACCGCCTCGCCCTCCAGTCGTCGTACGGACATGCGCCAGAGCAGCTTGTTCTGCGGGTCGGCCTTGAGGGCATTAGGGCGAATGTCGGAGGCTTGCTGGTAGGTCTTCGAGAGAAGCATCAGGCGATGTAGGGTTTTGACACTCCAGCCGCTCTCGGTAAACTGCCGCGCGAGCGTGTCTAGTAGCTCGGGGTGCGTGGGGAGGTCGCCGTTGAGCCCAAAGTTGCTGGTAGAGGCGACGATCCCGCGCCCAAAGTGGTGCTGCCAGACACGGTTCACCAGCACGCGCGCCGTGAGCGGATTCTCTTTGGCTGTTAGCCACTGTGCCAGCGCTGCCCGTCGGCCTGTGGTCTTGGTGTCTTTTGGCGCGGCACCAACTTCCTCCTCGCCGCCGGGGAGCGAGCAGATAAAGCCGGGCTTGATCTCTGTACCCGGCTGGTAGGCATCGCCGCGTCGGAGCAGAAAGGATGGCCCAAACTCCCGACCTTTGTCAGTGACTGCCTGGGCTTTTCCGCCGGGAATGTCCACCTCACGGCGCTCGGTGGGGGCGAAGATCGCGGCGAGGCGGTAGTAGTCGGTCATCTTCACGGGGTCGTATTTATGGTCGTGGCAGCGCGCGCAGCCGACGGTGAGGCCCAGCACGACGGAGCTCGTGGTAGCGACCAGATCATCTAGCTCGTTGGCGCGGGTGCGGGCGTTGTTCTCCACAATGTCCTGCGGGCCACACGCCAAGTAGCCCGTCGCGATCCAGGCGTTGTTATCGCTGGGCTTGAGCTCGTCGCCCGCAAGTTGCAGCCGAATAAACTCATCGTAGGGCAGGTCTTTGTTGAACGCATCAATGACCCAGTCCCGGTAGCGCCACATGAGGTTCCGGTCTTTGTCACCCTCGAAGCCGCCCGAGTCGGCGTAGCGTGCCAGATCCAGCCAGTGCCGTCCCCAGCGCTCGCCGTAGCGCGGGCTTACCAGGAGCGCCTCGACGAGGTTCTCGTAGGCCTTCGGGTCGGTATCGCGCACAAACGCCTCGACAGCTTCCGGCGCAGGGGGCAGCCCCCACAGATCGGCATAGACGCGGCGAATGAGAACCCGGCGCGGCGCGGGCGGCGCGAGCGAGAGCCCAGCGGCCTTGAGCTTGGCTGTGATGAAGGGATCAATACCTGCTCCTTGGCCCACACTGAGCGGGGAAAGCGGCTTGAAGGACCACCACGTTTGTTTCTGCGCTGTCTCTAGTTTGGCCGAGCTTCCCCAGGGCGCGCCGCCGTCTATCCAGTCCTTAAGAATCTGAATCTCACTCGCCGGGAGCTTTCCGCCCGGTGGCATGAGCGGGGCGCGGCTTCCGGTGAGGAGCTTGTGCAGCAGGCTTTTCTCGGCACTGCCCGGGACAATCGCCACGCCGCGTGTGCCACCTTTGAGCGAGCTCTCGCGGCTCCGCAGGTCGAAGTGGGAGAGTTGGGTATCTACGCCGTGGCAGCCGAGGCAGTGCTTCTCTAGGATCGGTTTTACCTTGGTCTCAAAGTATACCGCGTCCACTTTAACAACTTTCTCGGCGGGCTTGGTGACCTTCTGGGCATCGGCGGTGCGCAGAGAACAGAACCCGATAAGTGCACCGAGTCCCAGTGCCGAAAGCCTTCCTCGCCAGTTCATGGGCTTATTATATCCGAGGGGCTCATGGTATCCTGAACCCCATGAACTTGAACTATGTCTTTGACCGCCTGCGGGCGGAGGCGACCCTCGCACTGGTTGCCACGGGGTTGATTGAGACGTCGGCAATTGCGCTGGCGGAGCCTAAAAACAGAGAACTTGCGGATCTTGCTTGCCCTATTTTCGCGGCGGCAAAAGCGGCAGGAGAATCCCCGCCGGTGTTTTCGCAACGACTCGCCGCCGCCGTTCGTCTGGAGAGCAGCGGGCTACTGGCGACCGTCGAGGCCGCCGGTGGGTTTGTGAACTTCACGGTTCGCCCCGAGGTGCTCGCAAGTGCCGTGCTTGAGGAAGTGACGCGCCTGGGCGATGCGTTTGGCAAAGACAGCTCGGTAGGCAGCGGCGAGAAAGTGATTGTCGAATACAGCTCGCCCAACATCGCCCGTAAGATGCATGTCGGGCACCTGCGCTCCACGGTGATCGGGCATAGTTTACGGCTCATCTTCGAGGCGCTGGGCTACGACGTGATCGCGGACAACCACTTAGGCGACTGGGGCACGCAGTTCGGGATGCTCCTGGCCGCAATTGATCTCTGGAAACTCACGCCGTGGGACGACCCGGATCCCGTGCAGAGCCTGGTGGTGGTCTACGCGAAGTACAATAGCGAAGCCAAAGACGACGAGAGCCTAAAAGACCTGGCGCGGGCCTGGTTCAAGAAGCTGGAAGACGGCGATGTGTGGGCGCGGCAGACATGGCAGACGCTCATTGATATCACGATGGCCGAGTTTAGCCATACCTACGACCGGCTCGGAATCCACTTCACGACCCAGCACGGAGAGAGTTACTTTGAGTCCATGATGCCCGGCGTGATGGCCGAAGCTGTTGAGAAAGGTGTCGCGGTTCGGGACGCGGGCGGCGCACTGGTCGTGGGGTTCGATGATAAGCTGCCAAGCTGCCTCTTGCAAAAGTCCGATGGGGGAACACTCTACCAGACCCGCGACGCTGCCACTTGCCTCCACCGCTTAGAACACTACGCTCCGGCGCGCAATATCTATGTGGTCGGGGCAGAGCAGAAGCTGCACTTTCAGCAGGTCTTTGAGATCGTGCGGCGCATGGGCTACGCAAAAATTGCCGATGTCAGCATCCATATTAGCTTCGGGAAAGTCAGCCCACCCAACGGCGGGCGCTTCTCGATGCGTGAAGGAAATGTTGTCTTTCTGAATGATGTGCTGGACGAAGCCGTGGAGCGCGCCGAGGCAAAGATGCGAGCAAGTATCGCCGACGGACGCTCGGAGATTACCGCGGCGGAGATTCAGGACGTTGCCGACATGTTGGGAATCGGGGCGGTGATCTACGCCGATCTTTTTCAGGGGCCGGATCGAAATATCACCTTCGACTGGGACAAGATGCTCGCTGACACAGGCAACACCGCGATGTATCTCCAGTACGCCTACGCCCGCTGCCGGAGTATTCTACGAAAGGCTACCCAGAGCCCCCTAGCCCCCAATAATGGGGGAAATCTGCTGGTGCATCCGGCGGAGCAGGCCATGCTCAAGCAGCTTGCCCGAATGCCCCACGCGGTGCGCGAGGC
>NZ_JAYUPA010000783.1:0-3391 GCF_043760365.1 Armatimonas sp. | reverse complement strand
CGTTCGGCTAGGCGAGGAGGTTCGCGATCCGGTGACCGGCAAGCTTCTGGGGCGCGACGAACAACGCGTGGGGCAGTGCCGGATCAAGTCCGTACCCCCGTTGCAGTCGTTCTCCGTTGCTGTCCCAACCGAGGGAACTGAGTTTAAGATCGGCGATGTCGTACGGTTTGTTCGACGCCCCGAAAAAGTCGCTCCTCCGGTCAAAAAGAAAAGATAGCCGACGCAGATCGCAGATCCGATTTACCGGGGCGGTAGGTAGGCGTTCTCGAAAGCATCCGTGGTGATCCAGCGGGTGTGGTAGGTGGCAAAGTCATCTGGATGTTTTTTGAAGGCCGGATCGGCCTCTAGCTGCTCGTAGCTTCTCGGATAGTCTTTGAGAGCGTGGAGCGGGTAGGGGCCGACCGTTTTTCCAAATGTCGTGTTGATATTGCCGTCTTTCTCCCAACCATCACTAATGACCACGTAGTCGCGCTTCCACCCTGTCGGAGGTGCGGTCTTTGCCGGAAAGCGGAAGAAGAGCTCGTCCCCCGCGTTGAGAATGGCGTACCGATCATCCACACGGCTCAGCAGCGGCTTAACATCGCCAAATCGCGTCACGTAGCCGATCAGATCGCGCCAGCGGGGCGCGAGGCCAGCGAGATTGGCGTAGGAGGTGGGCAGCTCCGGCGACGACGCATCCACGGCTTTCACTTCCGAGAAACCCCGGTAGCGCAAAGTTGCCTCTTGAGCGCTTAGGCGCTGTGTCTTGATGGTGTTGTCGGGGCGAGCCTCGGCCCACTGGAGCTGATCCCAGAAAATCTCTAAGTTCGTGCGAAGGCGCATGCGGCGAGGCGTACCCGGTGCCACCGCCGCAAAGACATCGTCAATGCGCAGCACGATGGTCTTGAGCTTGCCCGCCGGAAAACCCAGCGCATCGCGGCGCTTGGCCCAGCTGTCTTTGTTGTTCTCTTGGTTTTTGTTGCTTTTATTGTCAGGCGTCCAGAGCGAGAGCCCCTGCGGCGGCCCCTGGGTCTTGTCCTGGCTCATGGCGACATTGAGCGACGTGTTGGTGGGATGGAGCCAGCCGTGGGCGATTAAGTACAGCGGCTTGCCGCGCGGTGCACTCTCGGGCAGTGTCAGCTCCACCCAGTGGTCCCCTGCGATTCCCTGGTACTTGCCGCGCCCGAAGTCATCCAGGTAGCGCGTGTCGCGCTTGGCCACCACCGCGCTCACGTCTTGCCCCTTCCAGCCGAGCACTTTTTCAAAAGGCCGCGTCGGGCCGGTCGGAATTACCTTGAGCAGTGGCAGTTTAGTCGGGTTGAAGCGCTCGTCAATAAATATCTCGGTGTTCTCGGGGTGGTCCACGGTGAGAAGTGAAAGATGGTCGAAGTAGTGCGTCTCGTTGAGCTCGGCGGTGATCGAGAGCTCGTAGAAGCCGTTTTTCGGCGCAAGCTGCTCGCCGCGCACTTTCACCCAGTCCTCGGTCTGGGTCGCACCCGCCGTGTCCTGCGCGTTGATCTTCAGCCCGAGGGGCGAGCGCCAGATGCAGTCCGTCACAAAGACAAACTCCTTGCCATTCCAGGTAAACAGGAACGGACACGAGCCGCCTAGTGCCTGGTCTGCGATAAGTGGTTTGCCTGCAACGAGCTTCTCGGCGAACTCACTCTGCGCCCGTCCGCTGGGCCAGATCATCCGAACGACCTCGGGTTTTTCGTAAGTTCCCAGTCCGATATGCATCTGCGGGCCGGTGACGGCAACTTTCTGGTAGAGTAGCCCCGCTCGGGCTTCAAACGCGCCACCCACACAGAAGTTGTTGATCTTATCGGCGGGGTTACTGGCTTGCTTAGCCTTGAGACTGATGGTTAGGTAGCCATAGCTCGCTTTCCCGGACGCCAGGCTTTGAACGGGTTTACCTGCTGCAATTCCTACCAGATCGAGCAGGCCATCGCCATTGAGATCCGCGATACTGGTGACACTAAGCGGTACCGAGAGTGGCGCCTTGACGAACTTCCCTGGTGCGTCGCTGAGCCAGATCTCACTCTCGTTCTTTCCCGCAATGAGAATATCTGTCGCGCCGTTGTTATCAAAATCTGCGGTGAAGAGCGCCTGGCCATCGGTGAGCTTTGTCTGAATCAGCGGCGTGGCTTTCTCTCCGAAGGCGTAGGCGATCACCTGGCCGTTCTTTGTCAGGCAGAGCAAGTCCAGCACCGTGTCGCCGTTGGTTTCGGCAACACCCAGCGCAACAAGACCACTGACTTCGGGACTTTTGGCAAGTACGAACGAACCCGAGCGCTCGTTGGTGTAGCGCACCAGCTTGCCGTTGGCATCTATAAACGCTGGGTCAGTGTCGCCATCGCCGTCGGAGTCCGCCCAGGCAAAGGCGCGGATCGGGCAGGCGACCCCCTCGAACTTGGGCGGCGTAACGGTGAATGTCCGGTCGCCGTTGTTTTGTAAGACGTAGGGCTTGCCCGACGGTGGCGAGACGATCAGATCAAGATCACCGTCGGTCTCGATATCCGCCGCCCAGACTCCCGTGCAGGGGCCCGGTGGGAGCTTGGTGGCGAGCAGTTTACCATCCTCGTAGAGCTTGATCCCGCTCGGCCCGGCGGCGGCGAGCTCGACATGAAAGTCGCGCTGCGCGTCGGTGAGGTGCTTTGCTCCCACTTTCTCTTCGCCCTCGAAGTTTCCCCGCATGGTGTCGAAGTCAAAAGCGATCGCCGCCGTGGCTCCGGCGGGCAGCGGAAACAAAACGGGCTTGCTCTCGGCGCTCAGAGCTAGGGCGATTGTCCCAGGCGAGCTCGTCGGAGCGCCGTAGGTCAGTCCTGTGTCGGGCTTGGCAGGAGTGGCAGGCGGATTGGCAAGCTTGATAAAACGCTGGAGGGGATCGCCAGGAGCAACCTCGAAGTTGTGTAGATCGAAGAAGCCGGTGAAGTAGTCACGGGTGCGTAGCAGAAGATTTGCCAGTTTGATCAGCGCAATGGCCTGGTTTCGGCCCGTCAGAGTCTTAAGCTCGGTAAGGCGTGCCTGAGTCTCCGGAGTCCAGCGGCTCTTGCGTAGCTCGAACAGTGCCAGAAGGCGGGCCACGCCGGGAGCATCGCCCGTCCTGGCGAGCGCTTGCGCCAGGAGAAGCTGTGTCACAAGGTTGTTGGGCGCGGCGGCAAGAAGGGTCTCCAGTGCTTTTCGGTGCGCTGCTTCGCTCTCGGGGCCACCCTGGCGTAGTGCTAGCTCGGCAATCAGATAGAGCGTCTTGACATCACGCGGGTTTTTGTCCACGGCCCTCTGGTAGGCGACAATTGCCTCCGCGAACTTCCCCTGTTTTTCGAGCAGCAGCCCCTCAATGGCCGCGATCCCCGGGTCGTCCGGCGCACCTTTCTTGGCCTGCGCCAGAGGCTCGACCGCTTTAGGGTACTCA
>NZ_JAYUPA010000782.1:0-9689 GCF_043760365.1 Armatimonas sp. | reverse complement strand
GGCGCCTGGGCGCAGAGTGCGCCTGGTGGCCCGCTTTCTCCATCGGCGGGCTGGGCAGCGCAGCGAGCAGGGATCGGGCCAGCTAGTAGTCAGGCAGCGATTCTCGCTAAAAGCCAGTTCTTTCTTTCTACTCTCTCCAACTCCGCGATTGGTGGCAAGACAGAAACAGTACTCCGCTACGGGGTGACAGAAAAGCTCTCCGTCGGGCTCTCGCACCTACGCAAGCAGGGGACGCTACGGCCCAATGTCAACTACACTCTCACCTCTGAGTCCGTGGAGTCCCCCTCATTAAATATCGGTATTTACGAGAATAGTATCGGCGGCAAGGGCTCCGCATTCTACGCAACCGCAGGCCGAACGCTCTCGGACATGGGGCCTGTCACGTTTTCCGGGTACCTGGGCGTGGCAAAAGTCAGCGGCGAGCGTGCTCCTCGCTTCTTAGTCGGCGCGGCTCTTCCGCTCCTAAACAATGCGCTCACCGCCTCAGCGCAGTGGGAAGGCAAAAAACTCTCTCTAGGCATCGTCGGGATGGTCGGCACGCTTGGCAAGTACCCCATACGCTTTGGCCTTGTCGCCGTCGGCGACACGCTAGGCACGCTGGGCGCGACAACCTGGCAGCGCTAGTTTTTCCATGCAGCGCTAATTTTTCCATGATGATGCGAAGGCTCTGGTTTACCAAACTGCTCGTGGCACTGGTTCTGATGATTTCCACCAGTGCGCCTTCGCTCGCCTCTACCCTAGGCTGGTTCTGTGACGGGCGGCTCTGTGGTCTGTCTCTTTGTTGCTGTGACCAGCCCGACATCAAACAAGCCGATCCGAAGTGTATCCGGCCCCGCACAGAGTCCACGGCGTCTACAAGGCAGCCCGCTCTCTGCAGGACAGAGTGTGGCTGCACTCCGGTCTTCACAGGAGCAAGTGAGCACCCGGCGTCTCGGATGCCCACTTCGGATCCGTGCACTCTGCCCGTGTTCGTTTATGCAGCGGCTCCGATCACTCCTGCGCCGCTGCTCTACGCGCCGCTCATTCAGGTGCTTCTCCCCGACTACCGTGGCCCTCCTACCGCCCCTGTTTCTCTCCCTTCCTCGGGGCTTCGCGCCCCACCTGCTTCCTGAAAACGCTCTACGTCATTTTGCGAGTTTCGACCCATGCTCGCTGACTTCGTTTTCGGAGGCTCCTTTTGTTTATCACCCTAATTTTCGCCCAGGAAGTCCCTGCGCCCTCGCTCACTCTGGAGACAGCGGTGCGGGAGGCTCTTTCCCACCATCGCCGGCTTGCAGCGGCCCGCAAGGAAACCGACGCGGCGCGGCTTGCGGTGCGCTCAGCCCATGCCCGGACCAATCCGGAGATTTACTTCGCCCCCGCACTGGATCAGTTCAACGGCACCACCGAAGAGCTGCTCATCACGCAGCCACTGGAGATCAACGGCACCCGCACTGCCCGAACCCGTGGGGCGCTCGCCAAGCTTCAGGTTTCCCATGCTCGGCTCCAGACCGAGCAGCGTGAGGTTGTTGGTGCCGTGAAGACTTCGTACATTCAGCTCTGGCGCGAGCGGGAAACTCAGGTGCTGGCCAAGTCGCTTTCCGAGACCGCCCAGGTCGTGGATCGCCTGGCGAAGAAGCAGGTGGAGCTGGGGAGCCGCCCTGGAATTGATCTTGCCCAGACCGGGCTGGAGGTCACGCGGGCAAGGCAACAGGAGACCCTCGCGCTCTCAAGGGTTCGTCAGGCTGAAGCCGGGTTGAACGGCGCGATGGGCCGCTCGCCCGAAGCCCCCCTTCCCGCCGTCGAGCTGCCCACCGAGAAGACGGAGCAGATCACCGTCGAGATCGCGATCTCGGGTGCTCTCACCAGGCGCTCAGAGGTGTCAGAGGAAACAGCGCGGCGAGAGGCACTTCGGCAAGAAACGGCTCTCGCCCGAGCGGAGGGAAAGCCCGATGTCGCGCCACAATTTCGCTCACAGTACGTCACGTTTCAGACCCCGAAACGAAGCGACTACGGGTTCTCGGTGGCGGTTCAGCTTCCTCTTTTAGACTGGGGGGCACGCAGAAACAAAATTCAGCAGACGGAGGCCGCAACGCTCGCGCAGGAAGATAGGATCGAGCAAGCCCGGCAAGAGATTCGCCGGGAGGTCGTCCAAGCACTTGCTCGGCTTGAGGGTGCAACAGCAATTCTAGCGAGTTTCACCGAGGCGCTCCCTCAGGCACAAAAGCTTCTTAAGGCGTCGCAGCTCGGCTTCGAGGAAGGAAAGACCTCGGTGCTAGCCGTGCTGGAAGCCCAGCGCATGTACCGAACGATACTGACAGAGTACGCCCAGGCTCGGGCAGAGCGGGCGCTTGCCCAGGTCGAACTGAGCCGGACGATGGGAGGCACACCGTGAAGAAACTCTGGTTAATCGTCCTATTGCTCCTGTTGTCTGGCTGCCCAAAGCCAGAGCCTGAGAACCAGGAAATGGCAAAGGATGAAAAAGCAACACAAGGCATCGCGTTCGAGAAGGAGTCGCTGAAGCTGGCGGGCCTCGGGATCGAGACGGCGAAAGAGGGCGAGTCAGGAGAGCGGCTGACCGTCACCGGAACGCTGGAGGCAGATCCCGCCGCCACAGCCATCGTCACGTCGCGCGTCGAGGGCAAGATCATTCGGCTTTCGCCCAATGTCGGCGACACCGTGGGCGACGGAGCCACAGTTGCGGTGATTGAGAGTGAGAAGCTCCACGAGGCTCAGCTCAACTACACTCTCGCCGTAAAGCGCCTGGAAGCAGCACAGGCGGATCTCGCCCGTCGGCGAAAGCTCGCCTCACTGGGAGCCTACGCACGTCCGGGCGTCGAGGAGCCGCGAAGGCTAGAAACCGACGCCAGTGCCACTCTGGAGAGAGCGAAAAGCGAGGTACGCGCCGCCGAGTCCGCACTAGTCGAGGCCAAGAGCCGACTGGCATCGCAGGATGCCGCCGTGGAGCAGTCGAAGACAGCGGAGGTGCTGGCGGCAAGCCAGAGGGAGCTCGTTCAGAAGCAAGTGTCCCGCAGCGAGCGGCTTCTTGCCGCGCAGCTTGTCTCCCATCAAGAGCACGAAGGAGTTCTCGGGCAGCTCAAAGCGGCAAGTGCGCAGCTCGAACACGCCCAGGCCGAGACACGCGCTTCCCAGGCGAAGCGAAGCGAAGTACAAGCCAGCATCGAGAGCGTCCGAGTGCGCCAGGAAGCCGCAGAGAAGGCTGTGACGACAGCGACGAAGCAGCTCGCGCTCGCTCGTCAGGCTCTGGCACGCGGCGAGGCGATCTTCAAGGGGAACTTCCTCACCAGCCGGGAGGTAGCCGAGGCGGAGGCGACAGTGGCGCAGGCACGAGTCAGCGCGGAAGGGGCGCTCGACGATGTGCAGCTACTGGGCGGCCAACCTGGCGACAACCACTCCATTCCGGTACATGTGCCCTTTGGGGGGCGCGTGCTGGAGCGCAAGGCGACGCTTGGCCAGACCGTCACGGCGGGTGAGCCTATCCTGACACTGTTGAACCCACGCACGCTCTTCGCCCAGCTCGCTGTTTTCCCCTCCGATCTAGTGCGCGTCCGGCCCGGCCAGCGCGTCCAGCTTGCCATCGAAGGACGGAAGTTTCCCGGTGTCGTGGATCGCCTTGGGGAGAGCGCCGATGAGAAGACCCGCATTGTAAAGGTTCGGGTTCGCGTGGACAACGCCAACGGGCGACTCCGGCCCGGCCAGCCCGTCACGGCGACGATCGGGGAGGCAACCAAGCGCATGGTTCTCGTCCCTGCCGGAGCGGTTCAGACCCAGGACGGTAAGAAAATTGTCTTCGTTCCTGGAGATAAGCCAGGAGAGTTTTCTCCAAGAGAGGTCGAACTCGGTGTCACCCAAGACGGCAAGACCGAGATTCGTTCGGGCCTAAAGCGGGGAGAGAGATTCGTCGCGAAAAACGCTTTTCTGGTCAAGTCACAGGCCATGAAGAGCGAGCTGTCAGAGGAATAGGAAGAGGAATGCAACTATGATCGAAGCAATTGTCAAGTTTTCTCTCAAGCAGCGCGCCGTGGTCTTGATTCTCTCCGCGCTTTTGCTTGGTCTCGGTATCTGGAACGCCCAGCAGCTCCCCATAGATGCCGTGCCCGATATCACCAATGTCCAGGTTCAGGTCAACGTGACCGCCCCTTCTCTCGGAGCGGAAGAAGTGGAGCGCCAGCTCACCTTCCCGCTGGAGATCGCACTCGCGGGGCTACCCAAGCTCGAAGAAACCCGCTCTATCTCTCAGTTCGGTCTCAGTCAGATCGTTCTCGTTTTTGAGGAGGGCACTGATCTTTATTTTATTCGGAACCTGGTTGCCCAGCGCCTGGAAGGGGCGAAAGAGCAGCTTCCCCCCCGTGTGAAAGCGGAGCTGGGACCGGTGACGACAGGCCTCGGGGAGATCTACTACGCTCGGCTCGACAATCCGAATCTCTCCCTGATGGAGCGGCGCAGCCTGATGGACTGGGTCGTGCGGCCCGCGCTACTCTCCGTGCCGGGTCTGGCCGAGGTGAACACCTGGGGTGGCGAGGCGCGGCAGGTGCAGGTGCAGCTCGACCCGCAGAAGCTCCAGGCGCTCGGCTTCTCCGTGCCCGATGTCGTGAAAGCCATTTCCGAATCCAATGAGAACGCGGGCGGCGCGGCAATCTCACAGGGTGGCGAGCAGCAGCTTGTGAGAAGTATCGGCACCGCGAAAGGAGCCGATGACTTGAAGAAGATCGTGCTCGGTGCGCCCGAGGGCGTCCCGGTCACGCTGGCACAGGTCGCCGTGATCACCGATGCCCCCCTGGTGCGTCAGGGCGCGATGACGGCAAACGGTCAGGGTGAGCAGGTCTATGCAATCAACCTCCTGCTCATCGGGGAGAACGGACGGATCGTCGTCGAGCGGACGAAAGAGAAGCTTCTCGCCATCGAGAAATCCCTGCCGCCCGGCTCGAAGCTACTGGGTTTTCTGGATCGCGCCGAGCTAATCGAGCGCACGCTTCAGACCGCAATCAAGAATCTCGTTGAGGGTGGGGTTCTTGTCATTATTGTCCTCTTTCTCTTTCTGCTCCAGCTTCGCGCCGGGCTGATCGTCTCCGCCGTGATCCCGCTGGCGATGCTCTTCGCCGTGATCGGAATGCGCGTTTTCCATGTCTCCGCGAACCTGATGAGCCTCGGGGCGATTGACTTCGGCTTGATTGTGGACGGAGCGGTGATTATCGTCGAGAACACCGTGCGGCGGCTGGTCGAGGCGCGGCACCACTCAAACCGTGACTTGACGGAGCCGGAACGCCAAGACGTGATCTACCGCGCTGCTGCCGAAGTCCTGAAACCCTCGCTCGCAGGCATCGTGATCATCATGGCGGCGTATCTGCCGATTCTCTCGCTGGACGGAGTGGAGGGGAAGATGTTCCGCCCGATGGGCCTGACGGTTCTCTTCGCGCTCACGGGAGCGTTGCTGCTCTCGCTCACGCTAGTTCCAGCACTCTGCTCACTCTTTCTCAAAGCCCGCTCCGAGAAAAGACACCCGGTTCTACACCAAATGGAGCGGGCCTATCGCCCGCTTCTGGAGGGAACCTTGAGGCTGCCGGTGGTTCCGGTGACGCTCTCCGTTGCGCTGCTCGCGATCGCAATCTGGCTCTTCCCTCGTCTTGGCAGTGAGTTCATGCCACAGCTCGACGAAGGAGCTATCGCCGTCGAGGCCATCTATGCGCCATCAATCTCTCTCGATGAGGTCGTCGAGCGGGCGGGGGTCGCAGAGCGATTTATCCAGCAGAAGTTCCCCGATGAGATCAAGGAAGTCGTGACGCGCATCGGGCGGCCCGAGGTCGCCACCGATCCGATGCTCATCAATCAGACCGATATTCTCATTGATCTAAACTCACCCAGCCAGTGGAAGAAGGCGAAATCCAAAGCCGAGCTGGTGGAGAAGGTCGCGACAGAGCTGAACAAGCTGCCGGGCATGGGGGTGTCGCTGACCCAGCCGATTCAAATGCGGATGGGTGAGCTTCTGGCAGGTGTCGGGCAACGCTCAGATTTAGGCGTGCAGCTCTTCGGCCCCGACCCGGCGACGCTCGCGAGCGAGGCCGACAAACTCACCAGACTCATCCGTAGTGTCCCCGGCGCAGTAGACGTGCGCGCCGAGACGACGCAGGGTTTGCCACAGCTTCAGATCGCCCTGGATCGCGACACCATCGCTCGCTACGGCGTTCGAATCGCCGAGGTCAACGCCACGCTTGCGGCTGCCGTCGGTGGCCAGGTAGCGACCACGCTCTCCGACGGCGCAACCCGTGTGGATGTCTCCGTGCGTCTTCAGGAGCGATTTCGCTCCACTCCTGAGGCCATCGGGGAGATTCCCATTTCCCTCGTGGGTGGCGGCAGTATCCCGCTCCGACAGCTTGCGCGTATCTCCTCAATAGAAGGCCCGGTGCAGATCTCCCGCGAGAACGGGCAGCGACGCATTACCGTACAGTCTAATGTCAGGGGGCGCGATTTAGGCTCACTCGCCGAAGACGTGAAGAAAAAACTGAACGCAGAGTATAAGGCTCCCGTCGGCTACCGACTGGAGTTCGCAGGGACATTCGAGCAGCTCCAGAGCGGGCGGGCGCGGCTCGCCATCGTGACACCCTTGGCTTTCCTTTTAATATTCTCTTTGCTCTACACCACGTTTGGAAGCCTAAAACAGGCAGCCCTGGTCTTTACGGGAATTCCTCTGGCGGTCACAGGAGGCGTCTTTGCGCTCTACTTGCGCGGCCTGCCGTTCTCGATCTCGGCGGGCATCGGATTCATTGCGCTAGCGGGCATTGCGGTTCTCAACGGCGTGGTGCTGGTCAGCTTCATCAATGACCTGCACCGCGAAGGAAAGCCGACACGCGAAGCCGTCGTCGAAGGAGCCGTGGCGCGACTCCGGCCCGTCCTCATGACCGCCAGCGTCGCGGGAATCGGTTTTCTCCCGATGGCGGTGGCGAGTGGTGCAGGCGCAGAGGTTCAGAAACCGCTCGCCACCGTCGTGATCGGAGGCCTGATCTCCGCGACGCTGCTCACGCTTGTCGTCTTGCCCACACTCTACGCCCGATTTGAGAAACAGTGACCAGTAAAAGATTTTAGAGCGGGCAGCCGCACGAGTAACGAAATCACAGCGATGCACCAGCTCCTGTTTTAACGTTCCAAAGAAGCTTTCCACAGGAGCGTTGTCCCAGCAGTTGCCTCGACGGCTCATGCTACACGCGATGCCAGAAGACGCAAGCTTTGCCTGAAAGTCGCCACCGGCGTACTGAGAACCCCAGTGACTGTGATGCAGCAACCCTATAGAACCGATCTGAAGTCTCTGCCACGAGATACACTTTTACCGGATCTTACGCAAATTAGGTGAAAGGCACCGTACCTTACCTCTCCGGATCTCATTCTCTTTTTACGTTGGATTCGGAAGGGGCAAACTCAACGCGGAATAACCAGCTTCCACGCGTATTTTTGGCACGGCGGAATAGCACACTGTCTTTGCCCAAAGGGCACGTTACCTTTCGTTTGTCCCAATCCACCGCAAACGCATTAATTTCAAAGCCTTCAGCCGCAATTCCTTGACGGCTTCCATCACGAGCAACAAAGCCAAACAGTAAAGTACCATACTTCTGCTGGCTCGTCACCAGATGGGAGGCTTGCGTGTAACCCTCATCTACCAACTGTTCACCAGGCAGGCGATTCGAAGCGGATAGACTCGCCTGAATCAAGGAAGCAGTCCAGAGGGTACACTAGCGCGTGTGTGCCAAGTGCATGGAAAATCGCCAGGTCGTGTAAAAGGCACTAAGATCTCCCCTGCGACACGCTACGCGGTGATTCGAAGGTCTCCCCAAAAGGTCAAACCGGGGCCGAAATTAGTCCAAACATGAAAATTCGAGCGAGGGTGCGTATTTCCAGTCAATACGTGCTCTGACGGCATCTGCTGCTTGGCGATCTGAGAGATTCTCAATGAACTGAAACAGAGTCACGAGCATGAGCCTCCACGGGGCTAATGCGGGTTGTCCCCGCCTGGGGAAAAGGTCTGCAAATTGCTCGTCCTTGAGGAAAATTTCGAAAGTATCTCTCATTTTGATGTAGAGATTGTTCTTCTTGAAAGCGGCCTTTGCGACGCGCTGTGTCTGTTCTGGAATGGGTGGTAGCTCCGAGGATTTGAGGGACATGGCTGGACTCCGAGGTTAGATTTCCTCGATTTTACCGTCATCGGGCCGCCACGCGAATTCGCCAGCAGTATCATACCGTGCTGTCAGCTCACCGACGGACTTACGCCGGGAGTACCGTTCAATGGGTCGTTAAAATGACCGGCTATTCGACAATCAATGTTCCCCTTAGCATCCCCATTCCACAGGTGAAGCTGTAGCGCCCTGGCTTGTCTGGCGTGAACTCTACCTTCGTTTTCTCATGTGCGGGGAGCTTCTTGCGGATGCCAAACTCAGGGATTACGACCTCCTCTGAGCAGCTCGACGTCTCGACACGGTGGAAGATTAGGCGGGTGGGAACTCCCACCTTGAGATTAATAGTTCCTGGCTCGTAGCCGCCCTCGACCGTGATCTCCACTTCCTGAATATTCGTCGTCATAGTTGCTTTCTTCCCTTCTTGCTTGCCGAAGAAGAACCAGAGGATAAAGGCGATGATCCCGGCTCCACTGACAATAACGATGATCTGGCTGGTATCCATAGATAATTTCCTTCCTCCGCTCGATGGGTTAAGCAGCCCTGACCTTGAAACTCTTAAGCCGTAGACTGTTGACGACAACGGATACCGAGGAAAGGCTCATGGCCGCGCTGGCAAACACGGGAGACAGTAGCCAGCCCGTAAAGGGATACAATAGTCCCGCCGCGATAGGAATGCCAATGAGGTTATAAACAAAGGTGACTGATTGTATTCAGAGCTTGATGGCTTGGGAGAGGGAAACCTAACCTCCGTGCCCCATCATCTTGTGGTAGTCTTCGATTTCTTTCTTTTGGGCAACGATAATATCCTCAGCCAGTTTCTTTACTTCGGGGCGCTCGCTTTGAGTCTTTGCCAGTGTACTCATATCAATCGCTCCCTGATGGTGAGGAATCATCATTTCAAAGAACATCGTGTCAGAGGTGACGGGCATCGCCATCATGGCTTTCATGTCCTCGTTCACCAGGGCTTGCTGCGCGGTATCCGGAGCAGCCTTGTACCACTCCTTGAGCCACGCCGTCATTTGAGCGATCTCTTTGGTTTGCGCGCTAATCACCTTTTGGGCGTTCTGCTTCGTCTCCGGTTTTTTCGCTGCTGCAAGAGCTTGCTTCGCCATCGTGACCGCCGCCTCGTGATGAGCGATCATCTGCGAGAGAAACGCGATGTCGAACTCTTTTGCCTTGAGAGTCTTGAGCGCGTCCATACCCGTCGTTCCCATCGCCATGGACATGCCCTCCATCTTGGGCATGGGCTCGGCAGCGGCCTTGGCGACGGGAGACGCCGTGCTTGATGGCTCGGGCGGCGTCTTGTTGCATCCGGCAAGCAAACCCAGCACGGACGCACCGAGCAAGGATGTTAGGATCGGTTTGGAGAGCGTAGTCATTCTGTCTTGAACCCTGCCTTTTCGATAGCGGCTTTGATGTCCGCAGGCAGGGTAGCGTCCTCGTGCGTGACGGTGATGCGCTTAGCATCAACATCTACAAGGATCTCGCTGACACCCGCAACCGTACTCACTGACTTCTTGATCGCGC
>NZ_JAYUPA010000781.1:0-9689 GCF_043760365.1 Armatimonas sp. | reverse complement strand
ATGCGGTGACGATCAACTTGGAGCTGGCGCTGGCGGACTTGCAGATTCTGGAGAAACGGCTGGATCGCCTGAAGAAAAACGCAAAGTCCAGCAAAGATGATGCCCTGCTGGTACCGCTGGTCGAGAGCCTCGTTGCGCACCTGAGTGAAGGCAAGCCCGCCCGGATATTCGTCTGGAACGATCCCGAGGCGCTGGCCAAGTTCTACAAAGAGTCCGGCCTGCTCACCGCCAAGCCCATGGTCTATGTCGCCAATGTCCCCGACTCGGACTTGCCGGATGGTGGCAGCAACCCGCACTATGCCGCCCTGAAAAAGATGGCCGAAGAAGAAGGCATGGAGGTCGTCGCCATTTCCGCGCAGATCGAAGCCGAGCTCGGTGAGCTCGATCCCGAGGAGGCACTGGTCTTTCTCAATGACCTCGGGCTGAGTGAGCCAGGAATGAATAGCCTCGTCCGAGTCGCTTTCCGGCTCCTCGGCTTGCAGACCTTTCTGACGGCGGGAGAGAAAGAAGTGCGTGCCTGGACGATCCGCCAGGGCGACAAGGCTCCCACGGCCGCTGGGGTCATCCATACGGACTTAGAGCGCACCTTCATCCGTGCTCTGGTGATTGACTGGAAAAAGTTCATCGAGGCGGGAAGTATTGCCTCAGCGCGCGATCGTGGCTGGCTCCGCACCGAGGGTAAAGACTACATCATGCAAGATGGTGATGTCGTCGAGTTTCTGTGTAGCGGCTAGAGCACCAGCGAGTGCTCTAGCTCACTAGCTCCGCGATTCGATCCGAGTAGCGCTGGGTGCGTGCGTTGGCATCGGCGGCGGAGATGCCTTCGCTATGGACGTGGATCAGCGGCTCGGCGGGGTCGGGGAGAACCAAACTCCAGGCATTGGGCGCCTCCACCACGCGAATCCCATCGAGTAGCTCTAGTTCACCCGACGCGTTCTGTGCCTCTTCCGTGAGAATCCGCATCACACGCCCATTGTCGGACTGGGGGCAGGGAAGTGTCTGGCTCGCCAGGTGCATTGCGGGAAGCTCGGCCACAAAGGAGCTGAGCGGGCGGTGCTGGTGCAGCGCCATCATTTCCAGTGTTTTGACAAAGGCGAGCAGGCCATCAAACGTGGGATGGAACGCCTCCTCCGTGCCGGGGAAGATAAAGCCACCCGCCAGATCGCCCGCCATGACGATCTTCTCTGCCGAGGCGGAGGCGACATTCATCAAGAAGCGTGGGTCGGTCTTGGTACGCACGACCGTGCCGCCGCTGTGAGACAGAATGCGCTCCAGAGCCGAGGGGGCGTTGATTGGAACCGCTATCTTGCACTCGCCCGCCCGCGTTGTCTGCGCCACCATAGAGGCCATTGTCGCGAGGAGACGCGCTCGGTTAAGCGCGTTGCCTTTCTCATCCACCAGCTCCAAGCGCTCCCCATCGGAGTGAATCATGACCCCGAGATCGGCTTTTTGCTGGTGAACCACTTGTGACAGAGCCCCCACAAGTGCCTCTCGATCTTTGGCGTTCTTGGGGAAGCGCTTCCAGTCTGGATAGGGATTGAGGACAAAGACTTTACAGCCGAGCTGGCCCAGGATCGGGGGGAGCACGCGGGCAAGCGACGAACCGTAGGCGTAGTCAATGACGACGGTAAACTCCTGGCGCTCGATGTCTTTTGCGGCGATCTGTTTTAGAAATAGCTGGGTGTACTGCTCCAAGGGACGGGGCGCCGGGTTAATTGTCCCGACTTCGTCCATGAGAACACGCCCGTAGTCTTCACGGAAAAAGATCGTCTCGACCTTACGCTCGTTGTTCTTCGTGAGATAGATTCCCCGCTCGTCGAAGAACTCCACAAGCGTGCGACCGGCGTGATCCGGATCTTGTCGCACATGGACACCGCCCTTGGCGCGGTTGCTGCGGACCGTATTGCGCAGAACGGGCAGGGCCATCTCCTCGACATCGAGCATACTGACACCCACCGACGACAGCCCCGCCATGAGAGCCCGCTTGAGCATACGACTCGCGGGGTGCCCATCGCGGCTCACCACAACCGTCGCGCCTTTTTTCAAAAAGCCACCAAACGAGGCGCCCAGCTTGGCGGCGAAGTCTGGGGTTAGCTCAATGTTGGTAATGCCCGGCACGCCCAGGCCACGGAAGAGATTGGAGTAGGCTTTCGCGCCCCAGACAAGGCTCTCCGTGACAACAGAGCGCTCCTCAATGAGCTTATCGGGCCAGAGCTTAACACGTGCCCGAATGGTCGCCCCCGCCTCGATGGAGCATTTATCCCCGACCACGGCGCTCTCTTCGATCTTGACACCATCGCCAATATGCACATGGTTACAGATGGTGCAGGCCGTGAGCTGGGCCCCTGTTCCTACATAGGCGGAGCGCCAGAGGATCGCTTTCTCAATCTTGGCATTGGCTTCGATGATTGCGCCATCGCCCAGAACGGCATCGGGTCCGATGATCGCACCCGGCCCCACGCGACAGTCCGCGCCGATGGCGACGGGGCCGATGATCTTGGCCGTGGGGTGAATCTCGGTGCCGCCTCCGATAAAGACCCGGTTGGGGTGGCTTGCACCGGGAATGGGTAGCGCCGTCTGGCCGTCGAGCATCTCGTACTGCGCCTGGCGGTACTGCTCCAGCGAGCCCACATCACACCAGTACTCCTCCATACAGTAGCCAAAGAGGGGGCGACCCTCCTCCAGCATACGGGGGAAGATATCCTGCGACCAGTCGTAATTTTTCCCGTGCTCCATCAGCTCAAAGACAGACGGCTCCAGAATGTACATACCCGTATTGGCGGAGTCAGAGAATACCTGCGCTTTGTCAGGTTTTTCCAGGAAGCGGATAATCCGGCCATCGGGCTCGGTCATCACCACTCCAAACTCAACGGGGTTGGGAACGGGCTTGAGGACGAGAGTGGCCTCTGCGCCCTTGGCTCTGTGAAAGGCGAGCGCTTTCTCCATATCCAGGTCCGTCAGAGCATCGCCCGAGACAATGACAAAGGTGCCGTCGTTGAGGTGCTCCTCTGCCTGCTTGACCGATCCCGCCGTTCCCAGTGGGGTCTCTTCGACAGAGTAGATGAGGTTGACATCCATGTCAGAGCCATCGCCAAAGTAGCGCTGGATCTCCTCACCCAAGTAATAGAGCGTGACAACAATGTCATTGATGCCCGCGCGCTTCAAGTGCTCAAAAATATGTTGCGCGATAGGCTTATTGAGAATAGGGACGAGAGGTTTGGGCCGGTTGGAGGTGAGCGGTCGTAGCCGTGTTCCCTCGCCGCCTGCCATGACAACGGCTTTCATGGGCACATTGTACCGCGCTCACTCTCTGGGGGGCATGTGCAGGGAAATCTATTTTTGTGGTATCGTGAAGGCGCTATGGCAGATCAAGCTGAAATGAGGTCCGTTTGGACTAAGGTCGTCGAACTGGCGAAACAGGCGGCGGTGGCCCCTGGAATGTACCGTGCACTGGATGCGAGCGTGCCCATTGCCTGGGAAGATAATAACTTTGCGATTGGGATAAACAGCACTGATGGCCTCCTCTCGGGGACACTCAAGTCGAATGAATCCCAGCTCAAGATCGAGCAGGCGTTGCGTCATGTCAGTGGCAACCGGGAGCTGAAGCTGCGCGTTTTAGACTCACCGACGATTGAGGCATGGAACGCGATTAAGTCAGGGGAAGTCGCCCTTCTCAAAATGCAGCAGCAGCAGCAAGATCGCCTTGCGGCAAACCCGACCCACGCCGCCGATACCGCAACCTGGGACGATGTCTACGATCAGCTCAACCGGCTCTGGAGCAGTTTTGAGTACCGGACAATGGCCTCGGGCAAGGGGCGCTACATGCGCGAGGCGCTCACGATTGTCGAGGAAGCGATGGACAAGCTCGGAGGCACGGGCGGCGAGCAAAACGAGCGCGCCTTCTCCCGGACACTAGAGCGCCTCGGTGCCATGACCGGCTCCGATCCGGCTCTGATCGGCTACCTGCTCTTTGAGCGCCGTCGCCTCTCAGGGAAATAAAGCTAATGGAGCTCGCGGCGAAGCGCTTCTGCCTCTTTGGACGTGAGCTACTTGCTCCATGCTACTTTTTCCTACTATGCTGGCCAAGCCTGCACCTCCAGAAAAGCACGCGGCAAAGTCGCGCCACGGGCGGCCTGAGAACTCCGTGACTATTGCTCATGTCTTTGGCATAGGGCTATTATGGCGGTAAAATATCTGCATGACTATACTTACCCCCGCTCTAGCTCACGGTCTGGATACCCACAAAGCGGATCGCCTCTACGAAGAGCTACGCCCGATACTAGAGCCTGAGCACAACGGTGAGTTTATTGTCATCCATCCCGGCAATGGGGACTATCTAGTGGGCAAAGACAGCGTTGCGCTCATGCTCGCTCTCCACCAGAAATACAAGGATGGCCGTCTGCGCCGCCGCCGTATTGGGCCTGCTACCGAGGAAGAGACGCGCTACGCGGAGCGCTTTGCTCTCCTGCGCCGCCAGTTTGTACACTCAGAAGAGTACGACGACAAACAAATGGAATCTTTTCTTTCATGAAATCCCGACGTAGGCTATGATCGAGGGGTATTTTCGCGGAGACACACCTCGTCTCCCCCTCACTCTCTACGATGCCTCGGGCGTTGCCCACACCATTGACTGCATTATTGACACGGGTTTTGTCGGTGAGCTTAAGCTCTCACCCTACTGGGTCGGTGTGCTGCGCCTTCTAAAGCTGGGACAGGATCGCTTTCGTCTTGCTGATGGAACCGTGGAAGAATACGAACTCTATCTGGCACGTGGGCTCTGGGGAGACAAAGAGCGCTACTTTGAAGTCGTAGAAATGGTGGACGAACCTCTGATTGGCGTTCAGTTGCTACGTGGACATCGGCTTGTGGCCGAGTTTGATGAAGGGGGAATCGTAAATGTGGAACCTCTTTAGCGGCACCGCCGACTGAAACGATAGATTTGTGTTATGGATGACCATTCCCTACGGGTTTTAGAGTTTGACGCGGTACGAAAGCTCCTGGCAGAGCGGACGGCGTGTTCGCTGGGCGGTGAGCGAGCGCGGGAGCTGGCCCCAACGCCGCTGTTTGCGTTTATTTTAGAGTGGCAGCAAGAGACCACCGAGGCACGCAAAGTCACCGAGGCGCACGGGCCGTTTCCTCTGGGGGGCATTCATGATATCCGCCGCTCGCTCGCCCACGCCGATGTGGGACAGAGCCTCACGCCCCATGAGTTTCTCACGCTAGTCTCCACACTAATGGGAGCGAGTAAGCTTAAAAGCTTCCTCGTGCGTCACGCCGAGAAAGCGCCGCTGCTCTCCGACCGAGCGCAGGGAATTCAGGAGTTTCCGCAGCTTCTGGCGCAGATTGAGCTGTGTATTGGAAGAAGCGGCGATGTCTTAGACTCCGCGTCGCCCGCGCTGGCGACGGCGCGGGCAAAAGTGCGCGTGACTCACCGACGTGTCGAGGAGAAGCTCAATGCCGTGCTCAACTCCTCCGTGACACGCGGGATGCTCATGGACCCAACCGTCGTTCTGCGCGATGGCCGACGCTGTCTTCCCGTGAAATCGGAGTTCAAGCGCCATGTCCCGGGCATCGTCCACGACCAATCGGGCACGGGCGCGACGGTATTTATCGAGCCGCTGATCGTGGTGGAACTCAACAATGAGCTGCGGCAGCTTGAAGCGCTGGAGCAACGTGAGATCGAGAAAGTCCTTCAAAAGCTCACCGAGAGCGTCAAGCGCCTTGGCGAAAAGCTCCACAGCTCCGTGGAGATCGTCGCGGGGCTGGATCTCGCGAGCGCAAAAGCGAAACTTGCCGATGACTTTCAGTGTGTCGCTCCCAAGCTCAATCAGGTGGGCAGAGTCGTCCTCGAAGAGGCTCGGCACCCTCTGCTCGATCCCGAGATCGCCGTCCCGATCAATGTCCATCTGGGCGATGAACACACAAAAGCGCTCTTGATTACCGGGCCCAACACGGGCGGCAAGACCGTCACGCTCAAGACGGTTGGTTTGTTCACCCTCATGGCGCAGTCGGGGCTACACGTTCCCGCCAGCCACGCCGAGCTGGCACACTTTACGCAAGTCTTTGCCGATATTGGTGATGAACAGTCCATCACGCACAGCCTCTCGACCTTCTCGGCGCACATTCGCAATATTGTCACGATCTTAAAGTCACTGGGGACGCAAGCGCTGGTCTTACTGGACGAGGTGGGGTCCGGGACCGATCCCGGCGAGGGAGCTGCGCTCGCCAAGGCGATTCTGGGGGACTTGCTGGCGCACAATGCGCGGGTCATTGCCACCACCCACTACGGCGAGCTTAAAGAGTTCGCCTACAGTCGCGATGGAATAGACAATGCCGCCGTGGAGTTTGATCTAGAGACCCTGCGGCCCACGTACCGCATCTTGCAGGGTGTTCCGGGCTCGTCGAATGCGTTTCATATCGCCCGCCGCCTCGGGATGCCGCCGCGTGTGGTGGATGCTGCCATCGAGAACCAGTCGCGCGCCGGTGCCGATGCCGCCACGATCATGTCCCGTCTGGAGGCAGCCAAGCGCAGTGCCGATAGCGAGCGCCAGAATGCCCAGAAGCTTCGTAAAGAGCTCGATGTGATGAAGCTCAAGTACGAGGAGCGCCTAAGAGACTTAGAGAGTCTACGCCGCGAGGCCAAGGAGCGCGCTACCGAAGAAGCCCGCGCCGTGATCCGCCAGAAGACCGAGAAGATGGACAATCTCATCGGAGAGCTTCGGCGGATGGGTAAAGAGGGCCGCAAGACCCAGTCCACGCGCAAGAAGATGAAGGACACCACCGACGAGCTGATCGGGGAGATCGGCTACGAGAAAGATCCGCTGCCCTTCGATGAGGCCCCGATTCCGACGGTTCTGAAACGCGGTGAACGCGTCCGTGTGACCTCGCTGGGCAATGCCATCGGCAATGTCTTGGCAGACTCCATTGGCAAGGAAGTTGCCGTTCAAGTTGGGGCGATGCGCGTCACGGTTCCTCTCTCCGCGCTTCGTACGCTCAACGGCATCGAGATCGCCGCGGCGCCTGCGCCGGAGATCAAGAGCACCAGTAATGCCAGCGCACTCGCGATGAGCAAGGCCATGGAAGTTTCCCACGAGCTTACGGTGATCGGGCTGCGCGCCAACGCTGCTCTGCCCCGGGTAGATAAATGGCTTGATGATGCCTATGCCGCCGGGCTGCTCAACGTGCGTATTGTCCACGGCAAGGGCACGGGCGCGCTCCGAAAAGCCATCTGGGAGACACTCAAAACCGACAACCGCGTGCAATCCGTCGCCATGGCCCACCCGGATTTCGGCGGTGCTGGAGCCACCGAGTTGGTTCTGCGGCAGTAGGGATTTTCCGATAGAATAACCTCACCATGAGCACAACACTCGAAACGGAACCGCTCACCGCTACGGAAGTGAGTCAAAGAGGACAACAAATCTATGCGGAACAGATTCATAGCTTGGTAGAGCCACAGTCTAATGGCAAATACCTCAGCATTGACATATTTTCAACTGACTGGGAAGTAGGCGATAATCATAGCGAAACTCTTTTTAAGTTGCGTCAACGGCAACCACAGGGACGATTCTACACACTTCGTATTGGTTCCCAGGTAGCAGGCTACGTGGGCAGTGCAGGATGAGGCTTGTTGGTAAGCTGAACCACAAACTTGCTCCTCTTCTGGATCTGAATGTCCTCCATGCCGATAACACTCTACAGAAACTGAGCTTTTTGGTGGATACAGGGTGCACTCTGGAAATGGTTCTTCCCACAGTCGTGCTTGCGGATTTAGGTTGGCCAGCGATTGAGACAATGGAAATCCAACAAGCAGATGCCAGTCAAGTCTCCGTAGATCTGCACGCAGGGAGTGTCTTTTTAGGCAAACTTGCTCGCCCTATTCTAGCCGCCGCACTGGGTACACAGCCCATTATCGGAATGGAGCTTTTGCAAGGCTGGCAGCTCTGTCTCGACATCATCGGCCCCGGCGAAGGCGAAATAAGGCTCCAGCCACTTTAAAAAGTCAAGATGGAAATCGCCACTGAACGACTCATTATACGCCCTCTGCAACTAGGTGACGAGCCAGCATTCCTTCCTCTCTACAATACGCCCGAAGTGCACCATCCAAAGAGCCCCAAAGTCCCCGATGTACGACAGAAGGAACTGTTTCATCTTCTCGTCCAGCAGCCACCACTTCTCTCGCCTTTCGTCGTTCTTGCCATCGCAAACCCGATGGGTGCATGTATCGGGTTACTTTTTCTAACGTTGCACAAAGTCCCGAAGTCTAGAGAGAATCTCGCAGTGATAGGGATTGTGATAAGCGACGAGTGGCAGGGCGAGGGCTATGGCACAGAAGCATGCCAGCCAGTCCTGCCTTTTCTCTTTGAGGAGCGTCGAGTCACACGAGTCATGATGGGGTGCAGAAAGACAAACCTTTCCTGCCAGCGTATGATAGAGAAACTTAGACTTGAGCCAATTCCTCTCTATCGGAGAGCAGCTCTTGTTGCCTCAGGCTGGGTCGCGCCCGATGAGCTTTGGTATGAGTTGTTATCTACCGACAAGGGTACAATCTCCGCATGACCAAAGGTAGGCTGGAAGCGTTTAGCGATGGTGTGATCGCCATTTTGATTACGATCATGGTGCTGGAGCTGAAAGTGCCGCACGGGGCGGACTGGGCGACGCTGCTCTCGCTCAAGGATAAGTTCCTGAGCTACGCCCTGAGCTTTGTGTTTCTGGGAATCTACTGGAACAACCACCACCACCTGCTTCAGGCAGCGCGGCATGTGGATGGGCGCGTGCTCTGGGCGAATCTCCACTTACTCTTCTGGCTCTCTCTTGTCTCGTTTGCCACTGGCTGGATGGGGGAGAACCACTTCGCCGCCCGGCCCGTGGCGCTTTATGGAGTGGTTCTGCTCTTTTCTGGGGTGGCGTACTACGTCCTGGCTCAGGTGCTGATCCGCGCACAGGGCACCGACTCGCACCTGGCACGGGCAATCGGTAAAGACGTGAAAGGGATTATCTCCGTCGTTCTCTACCTGATTGCCGTCGTGCTGGCGTTCTGGGTGCCGGTTGCGTCGGCGGTGCTCTACGGTGCCGTGGCGGTGATGTGGCTTATCCCGGATCAGCGGATCGAAAAAACATTGATCTCCTAACCCTCTTCGGTCGGGGCGAACCCACGGCGCATGACGGACTCGGTGATGGTGCGGGGGACGAGGAACTGCTGGAGGTAGTCCGGCCCGCCTGCCTTGCTGCCGATGCCCGACATTCGCGCTCCGCCAAACGGTTGCCGGTCCACCACGGCTCCGGTGATCTTGCGGTTGATGTAGAGGTTGCCCACGCGAAACTCCCGACGGACGCGCTCGATATTCTTCGGGGAGCGCGAGTAGAGCCCGCCGGTCAGTGCGTACATGGTGCCATCGGCGATGGCTAGGGCCTCATCAAGCGTGGCGGCCTTGAGAATCGCCACCACGGGGCCGAAGACCTCTTCCTGGCAGAGCTTACCCTCGGCGGGGCAGTTTATAAACGCACTGGGCGCGACGTAGTAGCCGGTGCCAATAAGCTCCGCAGGAACGGCTTTCTGCCCGATCAGCGTGCCCTCTTGCTTGCCGATCTCGATGTAGCGCTCGATCCGTGCCTGCGAGTCGGCATCTACTACCGGTGGCACATTGGTCGCGGGATCGGCGGCGCTGCCCACGATCAGGCTCGCCATTGCT
>NZ_JAYUPA010000780.1:0-3393 GCF_043760365.1 Armatimonas sp. | reverse complement strand
GGTAGTTGCGGTGGCGCAGGGCAGAGAAAGCGGCGGGTGTTGACACAGCCTTATGCTACCACGGAGCACACTAGCGATTGCCCCTGCCAGTTGGAGCGGCAGGGCTGAGGAGCACTATGCGCTACAAAGGCCGTTCCGGCCATCTGAAAACTAGCGCGGTACACTTTAACCATGCCAGAATGTAGCCCTGAAATCGAGGAAATACTCCAGCGGCACCGGGAGCGTCAGCGAGACTGGCGTGGGAAAGCACAGCGCTCTTTCCCTGAGCTTCAGGCGGAAACCACCGCCGCTGTGAATGTATTGGATTGGCTGACGTTTCTCTACCAAAAAATAGAAGAGAGCTATGCGACGCCCCCACCCGATGATCGTTTTCTACAGCGTGCGGTTTGGCATGTTGATGAGTGTTCGCGTATTCCGACCGAGACAACCTTGAGCGAGTGTGATCCGTCTACAAGCGCCGATATTGGCTTCTGGGCGCGGCTTGCCACCAATCCCAAAATGCGAGCTGATTTGGGTCGCTGGTGCGAATTTGGGCTTCTGGAGGCACACGAAGAATGGGTTCGCTACTGGCTGACGAAGGCCGAATGGGAGGAAGTTCTAAATAGCTACCGAGCGCAGCGCTTGGAGCGCTATCGCCAGAAAGCACGAAAGCGAAAGACCCAATAAAATCATGTGCGTTCCCATGGGCGGCACGCCCTTCGTGTCCGAAGTATGAGGACAATAAGACCGGGTGCCCTCTGGGCGCGTGAATGGGGGCGATTTCACAGCGGCTTTACTCCACCGCCAGATGCAGCACGTCTTCTTGTGTGGCCTTGGTAGCGTCTTCGATCTCGCCGGTGATCTTGCCGCCGCGCATCACGAGAATTCTATCGCTCATGCCGAGCACTTCGGGCAGCTCGGAGGAGATCATGAGAATGGCCTTGCCCTCGGTGGCGAGCTTACGCATGAGCACGTAGATCTCGTACTTGGCCCCGACATCCACGCCGCGTGTGGGCTCGTCGAAGATCAATATCTCGGAGTTGGCCTGAAGCCACTTGGCGAGCACGACTTTCTGCTGGTTGCCGCCCGAGAGATTACGGGCGAGCTGTTCTTGGTGCGGCGTTTTGATAAGAAGGCTCTCGACATAGCCGCCAAACGCCCCACGCTCTTTGGCGGAGTCTATAAAGCCGAGCTTACCGAGTTTTTCTAAGTTGGGTAGGCCGAAGTTGTTACGGAGTGCCAGATCCAGCACCAGACCTTGGCGCTTGCGGTCCTCGGTGAGCAGGCAGATTCCCGCCTGAACGGCCTCTTGTGGCGAGCGTAGCGGCAGTGTCTTGCCATCCAGAATGATCTCGCCCACGTCGCGCGGATCGGCACCGAAGAGCAGACGTGCCACCTCGGTGCGGCCTGCGCCCACAAGCCCCGCAAGCCCGAGGATCTCGCCGCGCCGTAGCTCAAACGAGACGCCTTGGACGGCTCGCCCACGCACGAGATTCCTGACGACAAGCCGCGCCGCCCCGATTTTCTGCTCCGGGTCGCGTGGGGGGAACTCTGCGGAGAGGGCGCGGCCCACCATGGACTCAATGAGCTTAGGGCGCGTCCACTCGGAGACGGGCTTAGTGGCGATCCACTGACCATCGCGCATGACGGTCGCGGTGTCGCAGAGCTGGAAGATCTCGTCGAGGCGATGCGAGACATAGACAATCCCGATTCCCTGCGCCTTGAGATCACGGACGATTGCGAAAAGCGCGTCCACCTCACGGCCTGAGAGCGCCGCTGTGGGCTCGTCCATCACTAGGATTTTCGCATTTTGCGAGAGTGCCTTGGCGATCTCGACGAGCTGCTGCTCCGCTACCGTCAGCTCCCCGACGGGCGTTGTGGCGTCAAACGGCGCGGCGAGACGCCTCAGAATCCCTTGTGCGGCAGTGTTTTCGTCGGCGCGGGTGATAAAGCCGCTTTTGGTTTTTTCGCGCCCCAGAAACAAGTTCTCCGCCACCGAGAGCTGTGGGATGAGATTGAACTCCTGGTAGATGACCGCGATTCCCCGCTCGGTGGCATCGCGTGGCCCCGCAATGGTGATCTGCTCGCCGTTTAAGTGGATTGTGCCGGCATCGGGTTGGTGCGCCCCGGAGAGGACTTTGAGCAGCGTGGACTTGCCCGCGCCGTTCTCCCCAAGCAGTGCATGAATCTCGCCCGCCGCAAGCTCCAGTCGCCCCTCGCGTATGGCTAAGACGCCCGGGAAGGACTTCTGGATGCCTTCCATTTTGAGGAGCATTACTCGTGGCCGCCTTTTTGTTGGAGCGCCGTGACGAGAACGGCGAAGAGAAGTACGCAGCCCACCACCGTGCCGCGCCAGATGTCGGGGTTGGAGAAGGTGAAGTTGATGGCGGAGAGTATCGTAATTACTAGAGTTGCCCCCAGAATGGTTCCTGGTACCGAGCCGCGCCCGCCCGTGAGGCTCGCGCCTCCAACGACAGCAGCGGCGACGGCATCCAGCTCGTAGCCCTGACCAAGCTGTGGGTTTCCCTGTCGTCCGTAGCCCGCCCAGAGAATTCCGGCCAGACCCCCCAGAAGTGCACTGATCCCGTAGGCGAAGAGCTTGATCTTGAAGATATTCACCCCCGAGAGCCGAGTCGCCTGCTCGTTGCCGCCCAGCGCATAGAGGTAGCGCCCGATCCGAGTGCGTGTGAGCAGAATATGTACCACGATTGCCACCACCGCGAGCATCGTCCAAAGCGGCCAGCCCTTGGAGAGATTTGTGATGAGGGGATAGTCGTTGAGGGAGATCGGGAGCTGCTTGTTCACAATCAACGACTGGCTGCGCAGTACCAGAAGCGCGGCGAGCGTCACGACAAAGGGCGGGAGCTTGAGCTTGTGAATCAGTGTGGCATGAAATAGCCCAATTGCGAGTGTACAGAGTAGCGTCAGGACAATTGCCAGAAGCGCTGCCGGGCCCTCGATGAGCCCCCCGGAGAACTTGGTGACAAAGAGCGCGACGAGCATTCCGGCAAAGGCTATAATCGAGCCCAAAGATAGATCAATTCCGCTGGTGATAATCACAATCGTCTCGCCGATGGCAAAGAGCGAGAGCAGCGCCACTTGCTGCACGATATTGGTCATATTGAGCGGCCCAAAGAAGTTGGCGCGCTGCTCAGTGAATGCCATCCCCAGGCAGAGTAGGGCTAGCACCGCCACCACGCTCAGCTCCCGTGACTTCAGTAGCCGGGCGACAATGCCCGGCCCTGACTGTTTTCCTAGATTCTGTACCGCCACTCTTGTTAGTTCCTATCTGACTCAAAAATCAATACATAATACGAGCCTTTTGCACGAATCGCCGATTCCCTCTGTCCGCCCACTGAAAGTAGGCGTCTGGGTAGCCTTCGGCTGCAAAGCCCGTTCCGGGCTACCGATTCT
>NZ_JAYUPA010000779.1:0-3394 GCF_043760365.1 Armatimonas sp. | reverse complement strand
GTCTATCTGCTCTGCGGGCTAGCGGGCGATGGGCTTCACGAGGTAATGGTTGGGCTTTTCCACCCACAACAGTTCAGCCTGGGCGCGTCCGGGGCCATTATGGGGCTTGCGGGTGCCTATCTCTATCTGTTCCCGTTTGCCCGCATCTGTATCTTCTGGGGCTGGAACTGGTGGCGCTACTCCGCAGGGCTGGGTCCCGTCTCGGAGTGGCAGGCGCAGTGGGTGATCCTCTATTACCTGGGCTTCGACATTCTGGAAGGCTTTCTAACATCAACGGCGGGTTTTTCCAATGGGGTCGCCAACTTTGCGCATATCGGCGGAGCAGGCGCGGGGCTACTACTGGTGATGGCACTCCGAGCACGGCGCGACACGGAGGAAGCCTCTGATGCACAGGCGATGCGCTCCGAGTTTGGCGGCGACTATCGCTCGCTCTCGCTGCCGGATCTCGAAGCTCTGGTGCAGCGCGAGCCTGACAATATGGACCTGGTGACGACATTTTGCCAGAAGGCGCTCTTTGGCACACTCGGTGGCACGGCTCCCCTTGCCCGCTCTCTTTTTCTGGAGAAAGCCGATAAGCTCGTCCAGAGCGGCGATCCCGACACCGTCACCAAGCTCGCGCTTCTGCTCTCCACCGGCCCGGGCGAGGTTCCCAGTGGGATTCTCCTGCGCCTGGCTGCTCGTCAAGAACGCGAGGGCGATTTTGGCCAGGCCGACCAGCTCATGCGCCGCGTGCTCTCTTTTGACGACCGCAGCCCGGACACCGAGATGGTCTGGGGGGCACCCCACCCCCCGCAGGTGCCGCGCCGCCGCCCACCGTCTCGGCTAGTAAAGCCGCTCCCACCACACCCACGCGGCCCACGGATGCCCCGGTCGCGCCGTCCAGTGGTCACGCCAACGAGGGAAAGAGCGCCGAAGCCAGCGGCCTGCGCCCCATGGGAGGATAGACACGATACAATAGCCCCATGCCTGAGTATGTGGTCTCAGTCGGGATGGAGTGCCATGCCGAGCTTCTGACAAAGTCCAAGATGTTCTGTGGGTGTGAAAACGCCTTTGGGGGTGAGCCCAACACCCGCTGCTGCCCGATCTGTCTCGGCCTGCCGGGGACACTACCCGTGTTTAATAAAAAAGCCGTGGAGCAGGTCGTGTGCACGGCCCTGGCACTGAACTGTGAGATCACGCTGCGGACGATCTTCCATCGCAAGAACTACTTCTACCCCGACCTGCCCAAGGGCTACCAGGTCAGTCAGTACGGCAATACGCCCATCGGGATCAATGGCTGGCTGGAGATCGAGGAAGCCGACGGCAGCCTCAAGAAGATTCGGATCACCCGCGTGCATCTGGAAGAAGATACCGGAAAGTCGCAGCACGTAGACGGTCTGGGCTACTCCGTGATGGACTACAATCGCGCCGGAGTGCCGCTCATGGAGATCGTCACTGACTTCCCGCCGGATGTGGAGAGTGGAGAAGAGGCGCGGCTCTATGCCGAGACACTGCGCGCGATTCTGCTCTATCTGGGCGTCAGCGACGGCAAGATGGAGCAGGGTAGCCTACGTGTGGAGCCGAATCCGTCGGTTCGGGAGAAGGGCAGCGAGGTCTACGGAACCAAGACCGAACTTAAAAACCTCAACTCGTTTCGGTTTGTGCAGCAGGGCGTCGAGTACGAGGCCAAGCGCCAGATCGCCGCGATTGAGAAAGGCGAGCCCGTGATTCAGGCGACGTTCGGTTGGGACTCTGAAAAGAACGAGACCGTTCTGCAGCGCATTAAAGAGAGCGAGCAGGAGTACCGCTACTTCCCGGAGCCCGATCTGATTCCCATTGAGTTCCTACCGGAGTATATCGAAAGCCTCCGTGCCCATCTCCCTGAGCTGCCCATCGCCCGCAAGCGCCGCTTTATCGAGCAGTACAGCCTTCCCAGCACCGATGCCGCCCAGCTCGTGAGTGAGCGCGCCACAGCGGATTTCTTCGAGGCTGCCGCTCAGCGCGCCGATCCAAAGCTCGTTGCCAACTGGATGCTTGGAGATCTGACCCGCCTTGCCAACGCGGCCAGTCAGCCGGTGTATGCCACACCTATCACGGTGGAGCACCTCGCGGGACTGGTAAACGCCATTGGGAAAGGGACGATCACCGGTAAGATCGGCAAGGAGCTGATAGATTCCATGCACGCCCAGAGTAAGAGTGTCGAGCAGCTCATTCAGGAGCGCGGCATCAAAGTCGCGGATGCAGGTGCCGTCCAGGAAATCGTCCAGCGCGTGCTCGCTGCCAATCCCGATATCGTCGCAAAAATCAAGGCGGGTAATGACAAGAGCAAGGGCTTTCTCGTCGGCCAGGTCATGAAGGAAGCCAAGGGGCAGGCACGACCAGACGATGTCAACCGGTTTTTGGACGAGGGCCTTGAAAGGCTCTGAAACCAGAGATAAAATAGTCTCCAAAAGGGGAACCATTTCCCTCGTTTTTGCTGTTTAATATACAGAGGGTGGCGGGACACGCCCCCTATTACCGCAGACGGAAGTTTAAGGCTAAGTCAAGAATGTCCAGGATGGGAACCCTCCCTCTCAAGGATCACCCGGTCTTCTCCACGATGACCCGTGGCCGTGCGACCTCTTCACCCGATACCCATCGGGAGTTCTCGTCCCCTCTCAGCGGGGACGAAGACGATTTTTCACCTCCCCCGCATTCTTTTGCGGGCGACCCTGAGGAAGAAAAGTCGAGTGCATCCGCCGATGAGGCTCGGGAGCACGAGCAGCAGCTCCGGCGCTATCTAGGCCACCCGCGCTCATCACGGCTCCTGACGGCTCCGGAGGAAGTTTCTCTGGCACACCGCGTCGCCCGGGGTGATCAAAGCGCCAAAGACATCTTGATTGAGTCTAACCTGCGCCTGGTGATCTCGGTGGCACGCCGCTACTCCGTTCCGGGTGTCGCTCTGGCGGATCTCATTCAGGAAGGCACGATCGGGCTGATCCGTGCCGTCGAAAAGTACGACCCCGATCGTGGCTTCCGCTTCTCGACCTACGCGACCTGGTGGATTCGTCGCTCCATCGCCCGCGCGGTTATCAATCAGGGGCGCACGATTCGAATCCCTGTCTACGTGGCGGACATGATCCATAAGATCTCCCGAACAACAGGTAGCCTCCGGCAGGAGCTTGCCCGAGAGCCGAGCCTAGAGGAAATCGCTGCGGCAGTAGCCATGCCTCCCGAGCGTGTGGACGAGATCTTGAGGGCCGCTTCGGAGCCGCTCTCTCTGGAAGCACCAATCGGGGATCGCGAGTCCTCACAGCTCGGCGACTTCCTGCAAGCGCAGTCCACTCCCACCCCCTCCGATGTGGCAATGAACCTGATTCGTCGTGAGGAGCTGGAAGGCGTTCTCTCGCAGCTCTCCGACCGTGAGCGTGAGGTT
>NZ_JAYUPA010000778.1:0-3397 GCF_043760365.1 Armatimonas sp. | reverse complement strand
ACCCCGTAGCTGCCTCTAACGATGCCGATATTCTCTACACCGATGTCTGGACCTCAATGGGCCAGGAAGGCGAGAAAGCTAAGCGCTTGGCCGATTTTGCGGGCTTCCAGATCGGTGCAAAGACCCTGCGTGAGGCCAAAGAGGATGCTTTAATTCTGCACTGCCTACCCGCACACTACGGCGAGGAGATCACTGAGGACGCTGTGGACAGTCCGCAGTCGGGCATCTTCGACCAGGCTGAAAATCGCCTCCATGTCCAACAAGCGCTTCTGGCTGCGGTACTATGAGAGGCAGGAGCCGAGGCAGGCCAAACGTGCGGATTACTTCGCTCGTGAAAGCGTCGCCGATGCCGAGCCTGCCGTTCCTGGCTGGACAGTGGCTGTGAATACTCTGTTCGAATAGTGAAGTTTCCCACTGTAACCTAGATAGGGTATGGTGGTTCTATTGAGAGGAGGATTAATATTATGCAACGACAGCAACTACAAAGCCTACAAAGCAACAAATTGGTTCAGTGGGGAGTGATGTTCCTGGTAGCGGGTTTGGTGATTCAGCTTGCTCGGGTACTGGGGACGATGCTCTATGCCTATGCGGGGTGGGCGGTCTTAGCGGGGATTGTTTTGATTGTGGTGGGGCTAATTCGAGGGAAGTAGCTTTTGAAGCGACTTAAACTCTAGCTCCCACCAGTGGCGCGAACTCCGTGGGGCCGAAGCTGGCGTTGAGTGAGTAATGGAAGGTAACACTCTCGCCCTCAAACGTGCAGATAGCCTCCGCGATAAACGGGGTCTCTACCGAACACAGGCGCAGGGTGAGGGTGGTGCCGTCTTCGCTCCAGGCAGCCGCTCCGGAGGTTTCGTGGGGCTTGCCATGCCACTGACGAAAGGCTGTCTCGCCGGGGAGCCATGCGCCAAAGCCGCCGGTCAGTGTGTGCTCGTCAAGTGTGAGCGTGAGCTGCGACTCCGTGCTCTCGATACGCAGGCTCTTGAGACCCTGGTCGTTAGTGGGGAAGGTGTAGGTGCCTGAGAAGATGCGCCCGGCTCCGGTGGGCCGATGTAGCTCATGCCGTGCCCCGAACGCGGGCAGAATATGCTTCCAGACCTGGTTCAGAACCTCCTGCATGTTCTTCACTCCCGACGTGATCGCGAGCACGGCGTCTTGCTCCGGGAAGACCACGCAGTACTGCCCGAATGCGCCATCACCACGGTACGCGCCGTGCTGGCAGCGCCAGAACTGAAAGCCGTAGCCCTGCGCCCAGTCGCTGGCAGGGTCATCGCCGTTGGAGATATGCTTTTGGGTGGCAGTATGAACCCAGCCCTCCGGGAGCAGGCGCACACCGTTCCAGAGGCCGTCGCTCAGGTAGAGCTGGCCAAACTTGGCGATCGCTTCCGTACGGACACTCAGCCCCCAGCCGCCCGCATCAATTCCCAGCGGGCACTGCTCCCAGGTCGGACTCTCGATTCCCAGCGGCACAAACAGACGCGGCGTGAGGTAGCTTAGGAGCCGCTCGCCGGTGAGCTTGTGCAGGATCGCCGAGAGCATGTAGGTGGCGAGGCTGTTGTAGAGAAAGTGCGTCCCCGGCGTGTGAGGCACCTCGGCGGCAAGAAATGACGCCACCCAATTATTTGTCTCGCTCCGAAGCCCCGTCATCGGCTCGACAGCGTGGCCCGTGGACATGGTAAGCAGATCCTGCACCCGCATCGCGGCTAAGTTCTCGGAGAGAGTTTCGGGCGTGCTCTCCGGGAAGAACGAGATCACTTTATCGTCGAGGTGCAGCCGTCCCTCACCCACCGCCAGCCCGACTGCCGTGGCCGTGAAGCTCTTGGAGAGGGAGAAGAGCATGTGTGGCTTCTCGGGCGCGTACGGATGCCACCAGGTTTCGGCAATCACCCTGCCGTGGCGCAGGAGCATCACGCTGTGCAGCTCCAGCCCGGCGTTTTCACAGTGTGCCAGAAATCCGGCGATGCCAGACGACGAAACACCCTGCGCTTCGGGCGTGCTACGGGGAAGAGCGGTCATGCGCCCATTGTACCCAACCGTCCTAAAAACCGCCCCATGCGCTCTAAAGCCTCCGTGAGCTTGCTGGTGGCGGTGGCGTAGCAGCAGCGGACGTGGCCGATGCCGCCGTTGCCAAAGACATCACCGGGCACGACTAAGACACGCTCTTCACGTAGCAGGCGCTCGGCGAACTCCTCGGAGGTGAGGCCGGTTTTTTCGATACTCGGGAAGGCGTAGAACGCACCGCCGGGCATGCGGCACTCCAGACCTAAGTCATTTAGCCCCTTCACAAAGAGCCGACGGCGACGGTCATAGTCCGCGACCATCTCGGCGGTGTCTTGCTCGGCGTTCTTTAATGCCTCAATCGCGGCGATCTGCGCGGTGATCGGAGCGCAGAGCATGGTGTACTGATGAATCTTCATCATCATCTCGATGATGGGCGCGGGCGCACAGGCATAGCCGATCCGCCAGCCGGTCATGGCGTAGGCTTTGGAGAACCCATTGAGCAGAATTGTCCGCTCTTTTGCACCCCGGAGCGCCGGAACCGAGACATGCTCGGAGTCGTAGCAGAGCCTATCGTAGATCTCATCGCTGAGGATGTAGAGGTCGTTGGCGACGGCGATATCCACGACGCGTTGTAGGCCCTCACGGCTCATGACGGCCCCGGTTGGGTTGGTGGGATACGAGAGTAAAATGGCCTTGGTCTTCTCCGTGATGCGCTCCGTGATTGCCTCGGGGTGGGCTGCGAAGCCGTCTTTGGCACGGGTGGGAACCGGCACGGGGACGCCGCCCGCGAACATCACACAGGGGGCATAGCTGACATAGCACGGCTCAGGGATCAGCACTTCGTCGCCAGGATTGAGTATCGCACGAAACGCCGTGTCCAGCGCCTCAGAGACCCCCACGGTCACTAACACTTCAGTGCGTGGGTTCCAGCCCGTCCCATAGCGCTCGATGTGCTTGGCGACGATGGCTTCGCGCAGTTCCAGAAGTCCATAATTGCTGGTATAGGTCGTGCGGCCCTTCTCCAGCGAGTAGATTGCGGCCTCCCGGATGCGCCAGGGAGTGACATAATCCGGCTCCCCAACCCCAAGCGAGATCACATCATCAAGCTCCGCTACTAAATCAAAGAAGCGACGAATTCCCGACGCGGGGGTGCTTGCCACAATCTGTGAAAGCGATTTCATGGGGTCACCGCTAGCCTTTCATCCGTGGTGACTTCGCCGAAGATATCACCGTCGTCTTTGTACTTCTTGAGCAAAAAGTGCGTCGCCGTGCCGCGCACGCCCTCAATGGTTGCCAGTTTCTCCGCCACAAAATTGGCCACTTCCTGCATCGTCTTGCCCGCGACCACGACCCGAAGATCCTGCGAACCGGAGACTAGATAGACGCTATGCACCTCAGG
>NZ_JAYUPA010000777.1:0-3398 GCF_043760365.1 Armatimonas sp. | reverse complement strand
TTTTAGCCGATGCCACTCTGGTGATGTCGAGCCTGTGCTGCCCACTCCCTGAGGGCCGCGAAGGCGATCCCAATGTGGTGAAAGTCGTGCTCACTAAGGAGAACTTCGCGCTCTATTTCTCCCGCTCGCCGCTGCCCTACCGAAGAAATGCCGATGCGCCGGGCTACCAGCCGCTCCAGCACATCGGGCTCTATGCCTACCGCAGGGACTTTCTGGAGACGTTCCCCACCCTGCCGCGCACCCCGCTGGAGCAAATCGAATCGCTGGAGCAGCTCCGCGCTTTGGAGCACGGCTACCGTATCAAAATGGTCTTCACCGACCGCGTCCCCGAATCCGTAGATACGCCCGAAGACCTAGAGCGCGTCCGCGCACTCTTTTCGCGCTAAATTGGACACCAGCGCCGCTCCCAATCTTGGGAAGTGGGACCAGTTTGTGGTGCTACAGACGAAACCAAAACCCTAGCGACTGTGAGTGCGGCTCTGGCACTTCTCTAAAATAGAGTCGGCTTGTTCCCAGGGGACGAACATACAGACACGCTTGCCATTTTTGTGCAGCCGCACCCACAGCCAAGCGCGCCCAACGGAGCGTTCGAGTTTGAGTTCGGCGATCTCCTCCCAGGCAATCGGCCCCACCGAGATTCCCACTGGGGAACAGTAAGAAAGGCCGACTTCGGAAAGCGTCAGCACCCCACGCCGCCGGCAGAAGCGCTTGAAGAACACAATCACCGCGCAGCTAAAGAACGCGACCAGCAGACTGACGGTAGCGGGGCCACTCCCTTCCCGCCAGAATTTAGTCGCCAGCGAGGCGTTGAGAACCAATGTCGCGAAGTTCACCCAGAGTAGCACCGCCACGAAACGATGCCAGACTCTGCCCGGCTCCGCGACATAGGTTTGTTCCGCTCGCTCCCGCTGTGCTTGCTGCATAGTTTGATTCTACCTCTCCTTGCGATAGACTGAGGCTGTGATGACTCGAACCGTTTCTATTTCTGACTCCGTTGCCATGGGCGGCGGACTGCCCTTTGCTCTCATTGCAGGGCCGTGCGTAATCGAGAGCGAGAGCCTCTGCCGCGAGATCGCCCAGAGCGTGAAAGCGACCTGTGAGGCACTAGGAATTGCCTTTGTTTTTAAGGCGAGCTTCGACAAGGCGAATCGGACATCGGGGGCGGCGTTCCGTGGTCAGGGGCCGGTGCGGGGCCTAGAGATTCTGGCGGGGATTCGCCAGGATTTCGGCATGCCCGTGCTCACCGACGTTCACGAGCCCGCGCACTGTGCTCTTGCCGCTGAGTACGTGGATATTCTCCAGATTCCCGCATTTCTCTCGCGCCAGACAGACTTATTAATCGCCGCTGGAGAGACGGGCAAGGCGATCAATGTGAAAAAGGGCCAGTTCATGGCACCGCTCGATATTGTCAATGCCGTCAAGAAAATTGAGGCGACCGGCAACCAGCGCATCTTAGTGTGCGAGCGCGGCGTCAGCTTTGGCTACAACAACCTGATCGTGGACTTCCGGAGCCTGCCGCAGATGGCAGCGGCGACAAAATGCCCCGTGGTTTTCGACGCCACCCACGCGGTGCAGCAGCCGGGGGGCCTGGGAACCGCCTCCGGCGGAACACGCGAGTTTGTGCCCCACTTAGCGCGCGCGGCGGCGGCGGTCGGGGTGGATGCGTTCTTTTTGGAGGTACATCCCGAGCCTACGAAAGCCCTCTCCGATGCTGCCACGATGCTGCCCCTCGCCGATCTTCCTGCGCTTCTAAAAACACTTCAAGCCATCGAGCAGGCCGCGCGGTAATGAAAATCCTGCTCTGCCCGGACTCGTTTAAGGGGGCGCTCTCGGCACCTGACGCGGCGGAGGCACTGGCGGAGGGCTGGCGGCGCGTCTTTCCTGAGGCGGAATGTGTCTGCCTGCCCGTGGCCGACGGCGGCGAAGGAACGTTAGATGTCCTGCTCAGCGCGACAGGAAGCAGGCGTATCCTCACTCAGGTGACCGGGCCACTGGGCGAGCCCGTTGAAGCATCTTGGGGCCTCCTTCCCGATCATACCGCCGTCGTTGAGCTGGCGCAGGCGGCGGGTCTGAATCTGGTTCCTGAAGGCAAGCGCGACCCGAAAATCACCACCACGCGCGGGGTCGGCGAGCTTCTCTTGCAAGCCACTCATAAGACAAATAAACTCCTCATCACCCTGGGCGGCTCGGCGACCAACGACGGCGGTGCGGGAATTTTGGAGGTGTTTGGCTACCAGCAACAGGTCAGCCACGACGTTCGGATCGCCTGTGATGTGGACAACCCACTCACTGGGCCACGAGGTGCTAGCGCTATCTTCGGGCCACAGAAAGGCGCGACTCCCGAGGATGTGGCAGTGCTTGATGCACAGCTCTGCAAGTTCCGGGACGAGCGGGGGTTCCCCGAGCAGCCCGGCGACGGCGCGGCGGGTGGGGCTGCGTACGGACTGCGCTGGCTCTTTCCGGGGGCAAAGCTTGTCCCTGGAATCGAGCTGGTGCTGGATGCCATCGAGTTCGAGAGGCACTTAGAAGAGGCAACTCTGGTGCTTACGGGTGAGGGAAAGCTTGATAGCCAGACGCTTAGCGGAAAGGCAGTCTTGGGCGTGGCGCGACGGGCAGTGGCAAGAGGCGTCCCGGTAGCGGCGATCGTCGGAAGTGTTGAGGAGTATCTCACGGACGCAACACTCACAGCCGCCGGAATCAGTGCCTTTCTGCCGCTTGCGCCGGGGCCGTGCACGCTGGCGGAGTCTATGGCAAACACCGAGAGCTGGCTCAGCGACGCCGCAGAGCGAGCAGCGCGCTGGTATAAATTAGGCAGAAGTGCCCAAGCTTTAGGCAGAAATGCCCAGGCTGTGGAATAATATCCCCGTGGAAATCTTTCGTTACCTGCACCCAGAGCACGGCCCTCGCCTCGGTGCCGAGACCTCCGAGGGCTTTTTCGACCTGACAGCGCACGAGCCAGGCACCTTTGCCTCGATCTCGTCGTGGCTCGCACACGAGCGCCCGGCGGAGATTGCGATGCTGGCGGAGTCCGCGGTGAGCGGCTACTCTGAGATCTCCCCGGACTGGAAGATTCTCCCGCCCGTGGATGGCCGCATGGAGGTCTGGGCGGCGGGTGTCACCTACGAAGACTCCAAGCGTGCCCGCATGAGTGAGTCTGAGGGTGGCGGCGATTTCTACGACCGTGTCTACACGGCGCCGCGTCCGGAGCTGTTTTTCAAGGCAAACCCCTGGCGCGTGGTCGCTCCGGGAGATCCCGTCTCCATTCGCTCCGACTCCCGCTGGGATGTCCCCGAACCCGAGCTGACCCTGGTGATCTGCTCCTCGGGCCGCATTGTCGGCGTGACAGTGGGCAATGATATGTCGTCGCGCTCCATCGAGGGCGAGAACCCGCTCTATCT
>NZ_JAYUPA010000776.1:0-9707 GCF_043760365.1 Armatimonas sp. | reverse complement strand
CCGTAAGCCACTCTTCGACGGGGCAGTTCGCTCTAACAGCCTGATCCTCCTCGGAGCAGCGGCAGCGGTCGCGCTGGAGGGGAAAGTCCAGACCAGTGATATCGCCGCAGATGCCGAAGCCTTCGGTTTCACCGCAGACCCTCAGGGATTTGGGGGCCGTCTGCGCCTCTACGGCAGCCTGGGAAAGACCCGCTACCAGTTCGAGGGCAATGCACTCCGCATTCTTTCCGGATCGAATACCCAAGGCTACGATGCTCTCTCCGTGGCCTCGATGGAGCGGGAGATGAGTAAGGACCTGACCATATTCGCAGGTCGGCGTCGTTTTTACAGCGGCCCCGCGCTTTTAGCACTCAATCGTTCCCAGCTTGTTGGCGAGCGCTACAGTGCCGTGGGCGCGAGCGTGAACCGCAACGGAATGCGCACCGAGGCGGCCTGGCTCTACGACTCCAACCCGGATGTACGGGGAGCCCAGAGTGGGTTCGTCGCATCGTCAACGCGGCAAGTGGGCGGCGGCACGCTCGGAGCGCAGCTACTGCGCGTGGGTAGCCTCAACAACGGAACGGGCTACACCGTCAGCGGCTCGATGGCTCTGTCGCCCGGTGCAAACCAGATGGATGCCTACGGCGAAATTGGCGTGGCTCCCGATAAGGCGGGCATTGTGACCCTGGGCCTCTACTTCCCCTGGATCTACCAGGCGAGCGATCTGGATGTCTATATGGAGTACTCCAGCCACGAAGGCCTAGGCTACAGCACGACACTCACCGCGAGCCGGGACATGACAGGCGGAGCGAACCTGCGGGTATTTGTGGGCAATGGACGGCGAACGTTCCTCCAGAGCGGCGATTTTTTTGGCGGAGTCGGTCTGAGCTACCCGCTCACCCGGCGCTAAAAAGAGGCAGGCGAGCTTCAGGACTTCTTCACAATTGAGGCGTACACTCAAGACTACAGGAGGTTGGATATGAAACCAGCAAAATGGCAAGTGATGGGTGGAATGGCTCTGGGAGCCGCTCTCACCCTTGGTATGGCGGCGACGATGCAGCAGGCAAGTGCTCAGCAGACTAAGTCGGATAAGAGCACGGCATCTCAGTTGGTCGCTCAGGAGCTTCCTCAACCGCCGCAGGGTGGCTTTGGCGGACAAGGCGGCTTTGGCGGCCCTCCCGGTGGTGGCCAGGGTGGCTTTGGCGGACAGGGGGGGCCTCCCGGTGGCGGGGGCTTCGGTGGACAAGGGGGTGGTCGTGGCCAAGGCGGTCCCGGCGGCATGATGGGGATGATGGGAATGGGCGGTGGCGGTGCAAGCATTACTGCAACCGAGAAACATGTCTATGTCCTGCGTGGAGACCAGCTTCTTCAGTACTCCGTAGACGGCCTGAAGCTAACAGCCAAGGCAACTTTGCCCCGGCCTGAAGGCCCCCCAGGCGGTCCCGGCGCACCGGGCGGCGATAGGTAACTAAATAGAATACGCCCCCGGATCGCTTGATCCGGGGGCGTTTTTTGCGTGTTGCTCTTTCTACATCCGGCGAACACGGGCACTGGTGGGATCCTGCTGCGCCATCTCCGCCTGCATGAGCATGTTCTCTAGCTCCGTGCGGTTCATCGCGCGCTGGAGAGCCATGTCCTTGGTGATCAAGCCCTTCATGGTCATATCCCGAAGACACATGTCCATCGTCTGCATCCCGATATTTCCCGATGTCTGGATCATCGAAGTGATCTGGTGCGCTTTGGCCTCACGGATGAGGTTGCGGATAGCGGGAGTGGCGATCATGATCTCCTGGCAACAGACACGTCCCCCACTGATACGAGGCAGTAGCTGCTGTGTGAGAACGGCGATCAGGTTGTTGGAGAGCTGGAGACGGACCTGCTCCTGCTGACCTGGGGGAAAAGAGTCCACGATACGATCAACGGTTGAGGCCGCTGAGTTGGTGTGAACGGTCGCGAACACAAGGTGGCCGGTTTCCGCCGCAGAGACCGCCAGAGACATCGTCTCAAGATCGCGCATCTCCCCCACCAGAATGACATCCGGGTCCTCTCGAAGAGCGGCACGCAGGGCGTTGGCAAAGCTTTTGGTATCCTGGCCGAGCTCACGCTGGTTCACTACGGACATCTTGTGACTATGCAGGTACTCGATCGGATCCTCAACCGTCAGGATATGCTCCGAGCGATGAAGATTGATATCATTGACCATCGCTGCCAGAGTCGTGGACTTACCTGAGCCAGTCGGACCTGTGACGAGAACCAACCCACGGGTGTGGTGCGTGACTTTCTCGACAATCGCTGGCAACTGGAGCGATTCCAGGGTCGGGATCTTGGTAGGAATGGTTCGAAACGCTGCGGCAACCGTCCCCCGGTCACGGTAGAGGTTAACGCGGAAACGGCAGGAGCGCCCCAGCGCATAGGAGTAGTCCAGCTCCATCGTGGACTCAAACTTCTGGATCTGCTCATCGGTGAGGATATCGTAGTTGATGCGCTGGCTGGTCTGCGGCGTGAAGGGCTCGTACGGCGCTTGCAGCAGCTTTCCATCCACCCGAATAACGGGCGGCAGGCCCGAGGCAATGTGCAGATCCGAAGCGCCCTTGGTCTCAAAAACCAGGTGCAGCAGCTCATCAATATGCGCATCTTCCAGCGAGCGAAGCCGCCCGCCCCCCGCCCCGACCATGCGCTCTGGCTGGGGGATTTCTTCAGGTCCCGTGGTTGACATAGGTTTATCCTTCTCCGGCAGTAAAGACGACGCGGCGGACTTCCGGAATATCGGTGATCCCACGCAAGATTTTAATCAGCCCATCCTCACGCATCTTTTTCATTCCGCCCCGGGCAGACGCATCGGTAATATCACCCAGCGGTGCGCGGCGGACAATCAAGTCGGCGATCTCGTTGTTCATGGTAAGCATCTCATGAATACCTGTACGACCTTTGTAGCCCGTCTCACCACAGACATCACAGCCGCGCCCTCGGTAGAGGGTCACCGGCTGATCCAGGTCGGTTGGCCCCAGACCAAACTCAACCATGGACTCGTGAACCATCTGCTTGCCAAAGTTAAAGGGTAGGAGATCCCGAGTAGTTCCCTGGTAGGTCTCTTTACAGCTCGCGCAGACCGTACGGCCAAGGCGCTGGGCAAGAATACCAATCAGGGTTGCGGCGATAAGAAACGGCTCCACCCCCATGTCCGCCAGACGCATCGTGGCCGACGGCGCATCGTTGGTGTGGAGGGTTGAGAGAACAAGGTGCCCCGTCAGCGCCGACTCAATCGCGATATCGGCGGTTTCCAAGTCGCGCATCTCCCCCACCATAATGATGTCTGGATCCTGACGAAGAAAGCTTCGGAGGGCGTTGCCAAAGCCCAGACCCGCTTTTTTATTGATCTGAACCTGAGTCACTCCCATCAGCTCATACTCAACCGGATCCTCAACAGTGATGATATTTCGCTCGATCTTGTTGAGCTTATGCAGCACGGAGTAGAGTGTGGTCGTCTTGCCCGATCCCGTTGGCCCCGTCACAATAAACATACCGTTGGGCTGCTCGACGAGCTGCTCCAGCGGCACCATGACCTCCGGGCGGAAGCCTAGGCGCTCCAGACCGATCTGGGTCGAGGACTTATCAAGAATACGCATGACGATCTTCTCGCCGTACATCGAGGGCAGACAGGAGACGCGCATGTCGTAGTCTTTTTTATTGTGCTGCAGACCAATACGACCATCTTGCGGAACGCGGCGCTCGGCGATATTCATGTCCGACATAATCTTACAACGCGCCGTCACCGAGTTCTGAATGAGCTTAGGAATCGCCATCACCTCGCGCAGAACGCCGTCAATGCGGAAGCGAACACGCATGCTCCGGCGAAACGGCTCCATATGGATATCCGACGAGCCCATCTCAATGGCCTGCGAGAGAATAGCATTGACCATCTTGATGATTGGAGCCGCATCAGAATCGTCCCCCTCCACCCCGATCTCATCGTCTTTGCCACCCCGGCGCTCGTTCTCCAGACCTTTGGCAAGCATTAAAATCTCGCCGAAGTTCCCATTGTTCGCGGGTCCCGACGATGCGACAGCCCCACCAGAAGTGGGGGTGGTCGTGCCGAAGTTTTCCTTGATAGCCGCCTCAATATCACTTGGCGCAGCCACGAGGGCACGAATTATTGGAATACGCGAGGCGACTTTGATGTCATCTATAGCGGGGACGTTACGAGGATCCGCAATAGCGACATAGAGTGTCTGGCCGTCTTTTCGGACAGGAATCGCCTTGTGCCGCATGACGACATTCTGCGGGACGACATTCAGTGCAGACGACTCCGGTTTATGCTTTGTAATATCTACAAACGGAAGCCCCTCAGACTCCGCCCAACACTTGTAGACATCTACCTCCATCGCAAAGCCTTTATCAATAACAGCCTTACGGAGATCCCCTCCAGCAGCCTTGGCTTCTTCTAACTGGGCGGCGGTAACAAACTGTTTCTCTAAGAGAATGTCAGCAAGACTTTTTCGTGCGAATGCCATTTGAGTCAACCCTCCCCGAAGTGACCGCTCCTACAGGAACGGATAATGATGCCAGCGATACCCCGAAAAAATCTCGGATCAGTCGCGGTGACGGGTATGCTCTTGTGGTATGAAGCGTGCCGTTTCAACACTGAAATTTGTACTCTCAACCCTACTCCCGCCGAAGAAAACTTTTGTCTTGTTGCGTGGTTGCACAACAGATAGCCGATTATAACACAGTGCGGTTTTCTAGTGCAATTCAAACAATTGTTTTTATAATATTGACAGATGGATCAGACGCCGATATGATAGTTACGATATCACCGACTCTTTCTATCGGCGACAATAAAAATCGGGAACTCAACACATCGTGTTCACGTTTACTAAGAAGACAGACTATGCCCTCCTAGCACTTTGCTACCTGGCAACAGAGAGCACAGAGCGCCTGACAGGGCCCCGTGAGATTGCACAGCGCTACGAGATCCCTGCCGAGCTCCTTGCAAAAGTGATGCAGACGCTTGCGAAACGGCAGCTCATTCTCTCGGTGCCGGGGCCGACGGGCGGCTACCGACTAGGACGCGAGGCGGCTAAGATTTCGATTGCGGAGATAGTTGAGGCAACCGATGGCCCCCTAGCGATCGCACAGTGCTGGGAAGAAGCGGGCCTAGATGGCTGTCAACAGTCACGAAACTGCCACCTGCGCGGGCCTCTTGCTCAAATCCAGGAGCAGATGGCTGAGATCCTGCGTCAGATGACCCTGGCTGATCTGCTTACCCCAGAGCCGCTCCGTGGAAGACGATTCGTGAACACGCTGCCACTTGTGATGGCCCAGAAATAAAAAATATAATGAGTGTCAAACTACCAATCTATCTAGATAATAACGCCACCACGCGCACCGATCCCCGTGTGGTTGAGGCGATGCTTCCGTACTTCTCCGAGATCTATGGCAACTCCGCCTCACGCAGCCATAGCTTTGGTTGGGCCGCCGAGGATGCCGTCGAGAACGCCCGTGGCCAGCTCGCCAAAGTCATCGGAGCCGACCCCAAGGAGATCATCTTTACATCAGGAGCCACGGAGTCCAACAACCTTGCGATCAAGGGTATCGCGGAGATGTACGCGGAGAAGGGCGATCATATTATTACAGTCGCCACCGAGCACAAGGCCGTTCTTGATACCTGCAAGCACCTTGAGAAAGACGGCAAGAGCGTTACCTATCTTAGCGTTGGCTCCGATGGACTCATCAGCCTCGACGAGCTAAAGGCCGCAATCACCGACAAAACAATCTTGGTCTCGGTCATGGCTGCCAACAATGAGATCGGGGTCATTCAGCCAATGAAGGAAATTGGCGCAATCTGCCGCGAGAAAGGCATTCTCTTTCACACCGATGCAGTTCAGGCCTATGGCAAAATCCCGATGAACGTGAATGAGCTAAATATTGACCTGCTCTCATTCACTGCACATAAAATCTATGGTCCCAAGGGAATCGGTGGCCTCTATGTTCGCCGCCGCAACCCCCGTGTCAAGGTTACAGCACAGATTGACGGTGGCGGCCACGAGCGCGGCTTCCGCTCAGGAACCCTTAACGTCTCAGGCATTGTCGGTTTCGGGAAAGCCGCCGAGCTGCTCATGGAGGAAATGGCAACCGAGACCGAGCGTCTCGTGGCTCTGCGGGAGCGCATGACCCACAAGATCATGGATGCCTGCCCGAGCTGCTACATCAACGGCCACGCCACCCAGCGTCTCCCTGGCAACCTCAATATAAGCTTCGAGTTCGTCGAGGGGGAGAGCCTGCTCATGGGCCTAAAAGATGTCGCCCTCAGCTCTGGATCCGCGTGTACGTCGGCCTCTCTGGAACCGAGCTACGTGCTCAAGGCCATGGGCCTAGGCGACGAGCTGGCGCATAGCTCACTACGTTTTGGTATCGGGCGCTTCACAACCGAAGACGAAGTAGACTGGGTCGCCCAAAAAGTCGTCAGCGAGGTGAACCGCCTGCGCGAAATGAGCCCTCTCTGGGAGCTGCATCTTGAGGGCGTGGATCTCTCGACCGTCAAGTGGAACGCACACTAGAGACGCCGATTTCAATCGGCGGGAGAAAAATAAAATGGCATACTCTGAAAAAGTTATTGATCACTATGAGAACCCGCGCAACGTGGGCTCGTTCGACAAAAATGCGGAAGACGTCGGCACTGGAATTGTTGGTGCCCCGGAGTGCGGCGACGTAATGAAGCTTCAGCTTCGCATCAACGAGCTGGGTATTATCGAGGACGCGAAGTTCAAGACTTTTGGCTGTGGGTCCGCTATCGCCAGTTCCAGCCTCGCCACCGAGATGGTAAAGGGCAAGACGCTGGAAGAGGCAATGAAAATCAAGAACACGGATATTGTCCAGGAGCTCGCGCTTCCGCCTGTGAAAATCCACTGCTCCGTTCTCGCCGAAGACGCCATCAAGGCCGCTATCGAGGACTACCGAACCAAGCAAGCTCTCAGCATTAAGTAAAATCCATGGAAACGATTCCGACAACCGACCCTATTGTCGTACTCACCCCAGCGGCAGTTAAGGCGATCAAACGCCAGGCAAAAAAAGCGGGACAAGAAGGCGCTTTTTTGCGCCTGGGCGTGCGCGGGGGCGGTTGCTCGGGGCTTTCCTACGTGATTGACTTCGAGCGAGACCCCGACCCTGAGTTTGATATGCTCTATCAACAAGAAGACCTCGGGGTTGTGGTAGATATTAAGAGTGCTAAGTTCCTCAAAGACACGACCCTTGACTACGACATCAAGAACCTGATGGAAGGCGGCTTTGTCTTCGCGAACCCTCAAGCGGTGCGCTCCTGCGGCTGCGGTACCAGTTTCACTGCCAAGTGACGATGCCTGATTTTCTTAATCCGACGGCCTCGTACTTCGAGATTCTCGGCGTGAAGACGGCGGCAAGTGACTTGGAGATATCGGCACAGTTTCGCACCCTCTCGCGGCGTTTTCATCCGGATCGCTTTGCCGCCGCCACTGCCGAGATCCTGGATGACGCGCTGACCTCAACGGCGCTGGTCAACGATGCCTACCGCACCCTCAAAGACCCGTTCACCCGCGCCGAGTATCTGCTCCGCCGAGAGCGAAGTGCGAAGCTAGGCGAGCTGCGCGACTCCAAGCCACCCAAAGCGCTTTTCGCCACCGTGATGGAGCTGCAAGAGGCGCTCATGGAGTTCCAGGACGGCGACGAGAGCCAGCGGACTCACTTAGAAGCCGCACACGTCGAATTCACCGAAGCCTACGCCGCACTCAAAGCGCGGCTGAGCCAGCTCTTCATCGCCTACGATAGCGGGGAGACAGATGTAGCCCTGGACGGTATGCAGGAAGTGGCAGCCACACGCGGCTATCTCCGGCGCGTGCTGGACAATCTCAACAAAACCCTGGGCTAGAACTAAAAACCCTGTTACTGAATTTTTACGGGGAACACTTCGTCGAGGGAGGCAACAATGTATTTTGAATTGGGCAACAAGATCTACTTGTCTACTCGAACGATGCGTCCCTCGATCTTGCCAACTTGTCCCGTGGGCAGGGCGCGTAGCGCAGTGCCAAGGGTGATAGCTTTTGTGCCCGGGAGAATCTGGTCTTTTTTCCAGATCTGGAAGTAGCCTTGCTGACCATCGGCGAGTGGGCGCGTGGTGGCGACTTTGTAGAGCTTCTTGGGGTCGAGAGGCGCTCCGCTCACCGTGACTTTTACCACACGCTCCCCAATGTCATGACTGGCATTGTACTGAAAAGTGAGCCCCGAGACCTGGAGAAAGCCCGCGAACGGGGTTCCGGCAAAAGACACCGAGCGCTCCAGGGCGTCTTTTAGCTGGCTACCACGCACACTGAGCACCACGATCTCATCGGTAGCGGGATCAAGCAGAGCCGTTGCCGCCTCAGCGGAGACGGCCTTACTGCCCTTGAAGGCGGCAGCGGGCACCAGTGCGACATCTGCGCTTGCACTCAGCCGAACGGCATCCGCCACCAAGTTTCCCGCCTCGGCCTCGCCAAGACGGATCGCGGTTTTCTCCGGCTGTGCCTGTACAGGAAGCGCCAAGCCCCCTAGTAACAAACCTACCAGTGCCAGAAACTTAATCTTCGTCGTTTCCATCGGTTGCATCTCCTGCTGCTCCTTTACCGGCAAACCAGCGCAAATACCCTAGCTGCAGCGCCTCAAGGTTGCCGTCCATAATCGCATTCACATCGGTCAGCTTCACCCGACTCCGGATGTCCGTCACCTGCGTGTAGGGCTGAAAGACATAGTTACGAATCTGACTTCCCCACTCGATACGCTGCTGATCGCCACGTAGCTCGGCCATCTTCTGATCGAACTTGCGCGCCTCGACTTCCGCAAGCTTTGCTCTTAAGACGCGCATCGCGACCTCTTTGTTTTGTAGCTGACTGCGCTGATCCTGGCAGGTCACCACAATATTGGTAGGGATGTGCGTGATGCGCACAGCACTACTGGTTTTATTCACATGCTGGCCACCCGCACCGCTTGCCCGAAAGGTATCGAGCCGCAGGTCTTTGTCATCAATCACCAGCTCGCTGTCGTCTTCGATCTGCGGAAGCACTTCCACGGCAGCAAAGCTGGTCTGGCGCTTGCCGTTGGCGTTGTAGGGAGAGATTCGTACCAGGCGGTGTACCCCGTGCTCGGAGCGCAGCATCCCATAGGCGTTTCGTCCCGTCACAAATACAGTCGCGGAGGAGATTCCCGCCACTTCTCCGGGAAGTTCCTCATTGACTTCCGCCTGGAAGCCATTGGCCTCCGCCCAGCGCAAGTACATCCGCAGAAGCATCGCGGCCCAGTCACAGGCTTCCGTTCCGCCCGCGCCCGGCTTGATCTCAAGAATGGCATCGTGGGCATCATACGGACCGGACAGAAGCGTGGCATTTTCCACCTTGTCCATGCCTGCCGTGATTGCTGCCGTCTCTGAGCGCACCTCAGACTCATACGCCTCCGGGTCTTCGTCGGACTCGGCCATCTCGATCAGTACCAGTGTGTCATCCAGCTTACGTCGCAAGTCTAAGTAAGGCAGTACCTCCTCTTTCGCTTTTGCGAGCGCTTGCATGGTCTTCTGGGCACGAGCCACATCGTCCCAGAGCGCGGGCTCCCCCGCGAGAGCTTCGAGCTGCGCTATCTCTTTATTTCGACGGGGAAGGTCAAAGATGCCTCCCGATATCGTCGAGGCGCTCCGCAAGCAGGCTCAAATCTTTGGATATATCCGCCAGCAT
>NZ_JAYUPA010000775.1:0-3407 GCF_043760365.1 Armatimonas sp. | reverse complement strand
CCACACCTACTTTGGAGACCGCTGTCGCGGCTCCTCTGGCTCTCTCGGGAGGGACACTCTATACACTCTCTAGTGATGGTACCCTGACCGCGTTTCGTGCCGATGCGCCAGACACCACTGGCCCTCTTTTTACCGGACACTACCCCAAAGCCGGTAGCGCACTGAACGGTAAGCCTCCGTTTCTCGTTGCCGCTAAGGTAAAGGATTTTGGCAGTGGGCTGAACTTCGATAGCGTGTCGGTGGCTCTGGACGGCAAAGACGTGACAGCAACGTACAGTCTTAAGAGTGGGCTGTTATCTTACAAGACACAATCTAGTGGCCGCCTGGTTGATCCTCCTCTTGCCAATGGGCGTCATGTGGTGACAATGCGTGCTAAGGACTGGCGTGGCAACGAGACGGTGGAAACCTGGTCGTTCGTGGTAAATAATAGTCTGCCAGAGCGCGTAGGGCTTCCTGACCTGACTGCTACCCCGCGCACGGGAACGGGAACGGGCGGTGGAGCCGGTCTGGGTGGCGGACCTGGTTTAGGTGGTGGCGGGCTGCGAGGCGGCGGTAGCGGCGGCGGCTTGCGAGGTGGCGGCGGCGGCTAGCTCCCTCCTCATTCTATCCAGCGGGCGAGAGCACTGGCTTTCGCCCGCTTCGTTATTCAATAAGATGCCCATTTCCGCTGAGAGTGCTGTATTTCTTGCATGTCATCGCCTTGCTGAGGCGATGCTGCCTCCTCACCGTCTCCGGCTACTGTTGGAGGCATCAGGCGGCAATCCCGAAGCTGCCTTGGGCCAGACCCTGGGGCTCACAACCGCTCAGCAGAGTCGGTTGGAGCGTGCTTCCCAGGCAGTTGTTCCCACGAGTCTCCTAGATCAGGCCCAGACCCTAGGAATCCAGGCGTTTCTCACAACCGATCCGGACTACCCTGCGGAGCTGCGGCACTTCGACGACTCACCTGCAATACTTTTTGTGCGGGGGCACCTGCCCACCGTTCTGGGCTTAGCGATTGTCGGCTCTCGGCGGGCGACCCTCTACGGCAAGGCGCAGGCAGGACGCTTTGCACGTGCTTTTGCGGAGGCGGGTTTTAGTGTGGTCTCCGGCGGAGCGGCTGGGGTGGACACGGCTGCTCACCGGGGAACCTTGGAAGCGGGAGGGACGACAGTTGCTGTGGTGGCGTGTGGCTTGGACTATGTCTATCCCGCCGAGAACCGCTCCCTCTTTGAGCAGATTGTCGCAAAGGGGGGGGCTATTGTGAGTGAGTTCCCGGTCGGCACCAAACCCGAGCCCTGGCGCTTTCCTGCACGAAACCGGATTATCGCGGCACTCTCGCAAGCAACTCTGGTGATAGAATCTCCTGAGCAGTCTGGTGCACTGATCACAGCACGCAATGCCGCCGAGTACGGGCGCGATGTCTGGGTGGTACCTGGGCCGGTGGATACAGGGCGCTCGCGCGGTGGGCACAAGCTGGTACAAGATGGTGCATCTCTGGCGGACTGTCCCGAGGATATTTTAGAAGTGCTGGCCGCCAGCCCACAGCGAGTGAACTTAACGCGGCCGGTGAACTTAATGCTGCCGCTGGAGGTCGAAGTAAATGTACCGGAGCCTAAAAAGCCTCTGCCAGAGCTCCTGCCCGACGAGGCGGTACTGTTCGAGCAGCTCTCAGGCACGCCGGTCAGCTTAGACGATGCGGCTGAGGCAGCGGCACTGGCCCCCGCGCAAGCGATGGTGGCCGCAACAATGCTGGAGATGAAGGGCCTGATTCAGCGTCAGCCCGGAAACCAGTTTAGACGATCCTAAAGTCGTTTTTGAAATCCTAGGAGGGAATACGATGGCAGCAAGTAAGAAAAAACCGGCACTCTCGCCGGCAGCAGCAAAGATTCTGGAGCAGTACCGTAGTGCAGGGCAACCCAAGCCCGGTGCCGCGTCTAACGCAAACGGCGAGGAGGGGAGCTCCGCCAAACCCACTCCCTCGGCACCACCCGCCGCCGCCCGGCTTCCCAAAGCTTCCGGACGTGGAAAATAAATCAGGCACGCCAGGCCAGCACCTGCTTGGCCTGGCGTAACACTGATTCCAGGAGGGCATAGGGAACCTCCTGAACGGAGGCGAACCCTCCCTCAATGAAGAGCCAGGCCGCAAGCGCCGATGACTGCCCCAGGATCATGAAGACCGGTTCCATGCGGATCGAGCCGTAGGCGATGTGGCTGGAGGCGAGGCAGACAGGTACAAAAAGGTTCCCGCACTCGCGCTCACGAGGAACAATCGAGCGATACGAGATGGCGTAGGGGGGAGTACTGGTCTGGACATCACCCTCGTTTTTCACAAAGCCCTCCACGACCACGCGGTTGCAGTTGTGGGAGTCCATGTTGTAGCTGCCCAGCCCCACGGAGTCCTCCACCTTGAGCTTGCCCTTGCAGTGCTTCTCGGTCATCACGGTGTTGGTGACCATGCGGCGGGCCTCACGGATGTAGAGCTGCCAGGGCCAGCCGCCCGTTTCGACAAACTCGTCGCGGCAGAGCCCCCACTCACTCCAGTGCTCACGTAGGAGAGTAGGGACGGTTGGCTCATTGCCCATGTACCACATAAGCCCTTGCTGGTAGCGCACGTGCGTTTGGAAGATCTTCTCGCGCTCGGCGTAGCTTGCCTCAGGGTACTTGTGGTTGGCTCCAATAAAGTCCGTCGAGAAGCCCCCGTGGTTATTCTTATCAAACTTGCCTTTTTGGAGGGGATCGAACTTATTAAAGAACTCGTCGGCACCCGCCTTGATGTAGCGTCTGAGCAGCTCATAGTTGCTGGAGTCGTAGTTGTTGGGCTTGAGGTAGGGAATTTTGTTGGCCGGAGTTTTTGTTAGGCAGAGGCGAAAACAATACGCTTGGACACTCTTATCGCCACTGCCTGCGGGGAGCGGGTGATTCTGAATGCCAGGCAGTAGGCCACTCTTTGGGTCGCCTTCGCTCACATACGGTGAGACGGGCTTCAGAAACTGGTGCTTGTCTCGAACTTGCACGCCGTTGAGCGTCTCACCGTAGGTTTTGTTGCTCTCACGGCCCACGGTGTAGCTCACGCCCGCCTTGGCCATTAAGTCGCCCTCGTAGGTGGCATCAATGAATGCCGCTGCCTCAACCGTCAGGCCCTCTTCGGTGGTGAGCGAGATAATCCGCCCACGGCTTTTTTTCACCGATGCCAGAAACTGCCCAAAGTACGGCACGACCCGCACCTCGGCGAGCAGCTCGGTGAGCACTTCCTGGGCGATATGGGGCTCGAAGTTCCATTCCTCTGCCTTGCCGTACTTCGCCCCAATCCGGGCATACACTTCCCGCGCCAGCCCGCCAATTGCCTCTTTGCGCCCCGTGTCGGTGTACGAGAGTCCGCCCGCCGTGAGTCCGCCAATGTGCCGCTCGGGCGCGATGAGTAGTACATG
>NZ_JAYUPA010000774.1:0-3407 GCF_043760365.1 Armatimonas sp. | reverse complement strand
CACATATACAGCGAGAAAAACTCGCTCAGGCCGGGCTGACAGCCTACTTCAGTGTAGTTATCGCGGACGCTGACTTTGGGGCTCCTAAACCCGATCCACTGCTCTTCGCGTATGCGGCACAGCAGCTTAAGTTGAGTCCTAGTGAACTTTTGTTTGTTGGGGACTCCCCTGGTGCAGATGTAGCGGGAGCGAACACGGCAGGCTGGATCAGTGTCTATTTAGGTACGGAATCCTGTCTTGAGGCAGCCTTTTCCATCTCCCGATTGGAGGAACTACTCCACCTCCCTCCTCTCCAGGAAACAAAAAGGCCTTGCATTCCTGCACAAGGTCGCCGATACTAGAGATAAAGTAATGTTAGCACGCCCAAGCCTGTTGGAGCTTCTTGCTCCACGCCTCTGGACACCGGATCAGGGACCGGCGGGTTTGATCGTGCTTCCTCCGCCACGAAGACTGGCTATCGTGGTAGGAGGACAGCTCGTTAGGGTGGGAGAAAACCGGAGCACAAGAGGGGCTCCGGAGCAAAGAGAGCAGTTTCAAGCAACACCAGGAGGGTTAGTCATTGTGAGCAGTTCACGAAAACGGGAGCCTGCCCGCACGATCGGACATCCAGATCTTGCATCCGGAGCCAGTGTCCAGCGCGGCGATGTCCTCTATGTCTCTATCGCGGAGGCTGTCTACAAAGAGTCGCGGGGCGAAGCGGTGGAGCTTCACTTCGAGTCTACGGAGGAGGACAACGACGCTCTACGGGAGCTACGAGTGCGGGCGCGTAACCGCTGGGAGAACGACCGCCTGCCCGATGGCTGGACCCGTCCCCTGCCCCTGCCTGCTCCCTCCCCCAAGAAAACGGGGCTCCCTGAGGAGCTACGCGCTCTTGCAGAAGAGTGGAATAGCCGCCAGAAGCCCCACGCAGAAAACACTGAAAACGAAGACGATAATTAGCGATCAGGGCGCTTCCGTAAGACGCAGACGCACCGTCGCTTGCTGGCCATCGCGCAGAAAAATCACCTCGATCTCCTGCCCGATTCTCAGTCCATTCAAGATGCGTCGGTAGCTCGACTCATCCGTGAGTGCCTGACTGGCGAGCTTCAGAAGCACGTCCCCTTGTTGCAAACCTGCCTGTGCCGCAGGAGAGCTTCGGTAGACCGCTCGCACCACAAGCCCCACAGTGCCCTCGGGAAGCTGAAGCATCCGTGACAGACGTGCGGTAAGTTCAGTGGGCACAATCCCATCAAAAGGCCGACGCACTTTCCCGTTGCGTTTAAGCTCTTCGACGATCTGCATGGCGGTCTTGATCGGGATTGCGAAGCCAATATTCTGTGCATCGGAGCGCACCAGAGTGTTAATCCCGACCACCTTGCCCCCCAAATCCACCAGCGCCCCACCCGAGTTGCCCGGATTGATCGCCGTGTCGGTCTGGATCAAGTTCTCGTAGGTGCGCTCCTCCATCACAAGAGGCCGCCCCAGCGCCGAGACAACGCCCGCCGAGACCGAGTGCGAGAGACCCACCGGGTTGCCAATCGCGAGTACGGTCTGCCCCGGCTGGAGAGTGTCGTTCTCCCCGAGCTGCGCAGCGGGCAGACGCTGAGGATCTTGCACCTTGAGAAGCGCCACATCCGTCGCCCGATCCGCACCCACCGCCTGTGCCACAAACGTCCGGCCATCGGCAAGCGCAATCGTGATCTTCCCACCGGTCTGCACCGCGTCTCCCACGACGTGCTGATTGGTCAAGATGTAGCCACCCTCTAGCAAGATCCCGGAACCGGAGCCTCTGGGCACCTCTTGCGTCTCACGCCGCCCCCGGCCGTAGAACCAGTCCTCACGGCTATCGAACACTGTCCGGCTCTGGCGTGCCGTGGTGTCAATCGCCACCACCGAGGGGGCCGCAATCCGAGCTGCCTGCACAATCGGCTCTTTCTCGGCGGAGTAGGGCGGTGCCGCCACCGCCAGCTTGCCGGGAAGCAGTGCCGCTACTCCGCCCGAGCGCCCCGTAACACAGGCCCCCGCAAGAGCGCCCAGGAAAAGCGTTCCCAGAGTGGCGACGGGGCCAGTAAGACGAAAACATGACATCATTTTATACTCCTTCTGTTCTTTGAATATGGTTCTTTTTCATACACAAGCCAAAAATTCATACGCAAGCCAAAAAACAAAGTTCCCTAAAGTCCAGCCGAAGTGAAAGAAATCACGCGTAGAAGACGTCTAAGAAACAAATCACCATGCTGGCTGAGCTTCTTACCCGCCGTCGAGCGGGTTGCCCCGATCTGAAGCGTGTCTTTGATGCCCACAAAGACCGAGTCTTCACCGTGGCGCTCGTCTGCCTAAACGGGGACCAGGCGGCGGCAGAGGATGCGGCTCAGGAGGTATTTGTGCGGCTCTCAGGCAGTTTCGCGGCGAGGCAAAGCTCACCACCTGGCTGCACCGCGTGACCGTGAATATCTGCCGTGATGAGCAGCGCCGCCGCCAGCGCGTCCAGAGGCTTACTGTAGAGCCGCAGCCAGAAGTCGCCTCGCCGGACTTTCATTCTCGCCGAGAGCTCCATGAGGCCATAGAGAGCCTGCCAGAGAACCTACGGGCTCCGATCTTGCTGCGCTTCTTCGAGGGGTTGAGCTACGAGGAAATCGCGACGGTGCTTGGCTGCCCTCCAGGAACCGTCGCCACACGGCTGCACCGGGGCCTCAAACGCCTCGCGACCTGCCTGGGAGAGGAGGAGATCGCACCATGAACGACAATTTGCCCGAGACACCGACTAGCAAACGTTTGCTGGAAGAAGCGGCCCAAATCACCTCCGCGCCCTCAGGGCTCTGGGAACGTGTGGAAAATAAACGAAGCAAAAAGGCGTTTCCAAATCGTCTTTTTGGCCTAGCTCTCGTCACGAGTGCCGCCGTACTCGGACTGACTCTACTTTTACGCCCTAAGACTAAGACAGTGCTCTCGGACTGGCGCTCGAACAACCGCGTGGTGGCTATTGGCGAGACACTGGAGGCTGCACGCAACCCACTCACACTGGCCGCACCGGGGATAGGGACGCTACAGCTCGCTCCGGGGAGCCGTGCCCGCATTCTGGAGAGTCGGCCCGGTCGGCAGCGGCTTGCTCTCGAATCCGGCAGCCTGAGGGCGAAAGTTACGGCACCTCCCCGGCTCTTTGTCGTCGAGACGCCTTCGGCCACAGCGACCGATATGGGCTGTGAGTACTCCCTCACAATCGTCAATGAGGAGCGCTGGCTGGGCGTTTTTCGCCGTCGGAGCGGCTCAGTCCTCACGGTCACGTCCGGGTATGTGGAGATGGTGGATCAAAAAAAGCGGACGGTTCTTGTGCCTGCCGGGGCCAGTGTGCGTGTCATGCCCGATGGCCACCAAGGCCTCCCCTGGTACGGAGACAACCTCCAGCCTGTCGCCGACTACGACACCAC
>NZ_JAYUPA010000773.1:0-3418 GCF_043760365.1 Armatimonas sp. | reverse complement strand
GTGTCCAGTGCCCCGTTCCGGGGGCCACTTCTACCTACGGCATGGGCGGTGCGGCAGAAGCGGCGAGCGCAAGCTGGCTGGGAAAAGGTAGCGGTGATGGCGGCTCGATGCCCCACGTGGAAGGCAACTGGGAGCCTGCCAGCTATCTCAGAGTCGTCCCTAAGATGTTTGCCTACCTGCGTGATAAGCTCGGCGATGAGCTAAATCTACTCCACGATGTCCACGAGCGCTTGAATCCCATTCAGGCGGCGCGCCTTGCCAAAGAGCTCGAACCCTACCACTTGTTCTTTCTCGAAGATGCACTCCGGCCTGAGCACAAGGAGAGCTTCCGCCTCGTCCGAAATGCCTCGACAACCCCTCTGGCAATGGGCGAACTCTTCCACTCGAAGTACGAGTGCTTGCCGCTTTTTACTGAGCAGCTGATTGACTTTATCCGCTGCGATATTGGGCACATCGGCGGCATCACCGAGGCGAAGAAGATCGCGGTTCTTGCTGAGCCCTTCCAAATCCAGACCGCCTGGCACGGCCCCGGTGATATCGGCCCAGCGACCCACTGCGCTAACGTACACATTGACGTCTCGATCCCTAACTTCGGGGTGCAGGAGATGGTCTTCTTCCCGGAAGTGGTGCACGAGGTCTTTCCCGGCGCACCCGAGTACAAAGACGGCAAGCTCTGGCCCTCGGAGAAGCCCGGCCTTGGCTGCGATATCAACGAGGAAGCAGCCAAGAAATACCCCTACCAGCGCAACTACCTGCCCGTCTGCCGCCGCGCCGACGGCTCCGTCCACGACTGGTAAAATAACCCTATGAGCACACCACTAACTCTTACGGAAGAATGAGAAAAAGCTACCAGATCATCACTCCTGAATTTGTGGATGCGATGCAGGGAGATTACGATGGGGCACTGCGTTGCTTGGCATACCTTCTCCGTCAGTTGTCTGAGTGGGTGCCTCAACTTATCCAGGGGCGAACCTTTGAATTAATACCCATTTGCTATTTGGGCTGCTACCCAGGAATTGGCCTGTTGATGCAGGATGGCTTCGATAGCACTGAGGAGTTTCGACGAAGCGAGGCGATCTCAGAAACACTGGATCGCCGTGTCGAAAGCATCGGAGCTGCGACTCTACAGGCATGTGCTGTCCATGAGCCAGCACCCTCGTGGGGAGAGTTATTGACCCAATTTGGGGTGAACTACTAAGCGCTCTCTTCGCGCAGTTTGCCCTCGCCCTCAAAGATCAGTCTGCGGGTGGCGACTTTGTCCAAAAAGAACCTATCGTGGCTGACGACGATGACCGCGCCGGGGAAGTGGATCAAGGCCTGCTCCATCACTTGAATGCTGGGCATGTCTAAGTGGTTCGTGGGCTCGTCTAAGATAATCACGGGAGAGCCGGAGAGCAAACACTGGGCCAGCGCGACACGGGACTTCTGGCCGCCCGAGAGCGTCCCGAGCCGCTGCATGCGGTCCATCTCCGAGAATCTCAGCATCTCTAAAAACTTATGGACATGCTTGCGCGGCGCATGAAACGCGAGTCCAAACGTATTGATGGCGTGCGAGAGCATGTCCTTGGGATCAAGATTCTCTAAGAGCTGATTAAAGTGCACCGCTTTCACGCCACCCTCCCAGCGCACCATCCCTGAGTCTGGAGCTTCCTCGCCCGTCAAGACTCTGAGTAACGTAGACTTACCGCTGCCGTTGCGCCCGACAATCGCCAGGCGCTCGCCACCGTGTAGCTCCAGGGTGAGATTCGTGAAGAGTGTCTGCCCGCCGTAGGCTTTGCAAATATCCTCCGCCCGCATGAGATTATCGCGGACATGGAGGCCCTCATAAATCTCGGTGATCAAAATCTGCGCGGGGCGCGGCGTGACACGCTTTTTCAAGTCCGCCAGCTTGCGCTCCCGCCGCTCCTTGTGCTCTTTAAGCGCCTCAGCTTCGAGAAGCAGCAGTTCTTCCTCGTGGAGAAATTGGCGCTCACTGGTCTTGAGGCGAAACGGCTTCTCGCGGATGTAGTCGGAGTAGTTGCCCGCGTAGTCGGTCAGACGGTAGTTCTCTAGCTCCACAATGCGGGTGACGACGCGATCTAAAAACTGGCGGTCGTGGGAGACAAGAAGCACGGCTCCCGGAAATTCCCGGAGCCACTCCTCCAGCCACGCGACGCCCTCGACATCTAAATAGTTCGTGGGCTCATCCAGTAAGAGCGCCTCAGGCGCTTCCAGAAGAATCTTGGCCAGCGCTGCACGGTTGCGCCAGCCGCCCGAGAGCTGGGAAATAGGCCGCGTTCGGTGCTCGGCGTTAAATCCGAGCTTGCCTAGCACCGTCTCCACCGCAACCTGCCAGTTCCAGCCGTCGAGTACCTCCATACGCTCCAGCAGCTCCGCCTGGCGCTCTAGTAAAACCTCTAAGTCCGCGCCCTCATCGGCAAACTGAGTGCCAATTGCCTCTAGCTCGGCCTCAATGGCGCGTGGCTCGGCAAGCACCTCACCAAGTACTTCCTCGACGGTTTGTGTGCTGTCAAGCTGGGAGAACTGCGAGAAATACCCCACTTTGAGGCCCGCTTCTTGCTCCACTCTGCCTTCGGTGGGAGCGAGCTCGCCCAGAAAGAGCCGAATGAGTGTGGTTTTTCCCGTTCCATTCTGCCCGATCAGTCCGACCCGCTCCCCTTTGGCAAGCTTAAAGAAAACCTCCCGTAGCACCTGCCGGTCGTCGAAACGCACGGTGACGCCGTGCAGGCGCAGGAGGCTCAACTACTTGATCAGCTTTGCCGTTTTAATGGCATCCAGCTTCGGGTAGTTCTTCTCCAGAAACTTATTGCCCTCCGCCGCGATCTGGCCTTGGAGCTGCGTGATCTGCTCACCGTACTCGCCGTAGAGCTTATCCACAACTTCCATGCCCTTCACCACGGTGGCAAACGGCGAGAAGCCCATCTGATCAAGCCGGGCATTGTCTACCAGGTTGATAAAGAGCTGGGTCGAGCGCGAGTTGGGCGCACCAGATTTGGCGAATGTCAGTGTCCCACGCTTGTTGCTGCCCTTGACCGTATCGTCCTGGATATTGCTCTCCAGCCACTTGCCCGCAAGGCTCGGGTCGCCGTGAATGCCGAACTGTACCACAAAGCCTGGAACCACACGAAAGAACTTGATGCCATCAAAGAATCCGTTCTTCACCAAATTGTAAAAGCGATCCGCACCATTGGGAGAGAGCGCACGAGTGGCCTCCATGATAAAAATACCCTTGGTCGTCTGGAACTGTACCTTGAACTTTGCCGGGGCTTTCTCTTTGAGCGCCGCCGGATTTTGAAGTTTAGCCTTTTGCATGCGCCTATTATACCTCTTGCAAAAGTAGGGTAATCTTTTTGCATGCTTGATTCAGAAGTAGACAAAACCAACGATGAGGACTTCAAACGCCTCCTGGGAGTTCGAA
>NZ_JAYUPA010000772.1:0-3419 GCF_043760365.1 Armatimonas sp. | reverse complement strand
GTATTTCCGGGAAGTGATCAGGATCGCCTCCTTTTGCATCTGTCACCACTGCTGCCATGATTTGCCCGCTATTGCGGTCGAGTCCTAGATGCACTTTGATCCAAGTACGTCGATATTCTGCTTTCCATTTGCGTGTTTTCCACTCCCCCTCGCCTGCCACTTTGACACCTGTACTATCTACAAGCAGGTGAATCGGCTCGCCTGTTTTTCTGACTCCCAAGTCTATCTTGAGTGTCTTGGCTCTGCGCGAGAGGGTGGAGTAGTTGGGGCAGGGTAAATCAAGTTTCATGGCTTCTATTAGAGCCATAGCCAAGCCTTGGGCGGCTCGGAGGGGAAGTTTGAAAAGAATCTTGAGGCTCAGGACTACCTCGATAGCCAGGTCGCTATAGACTTTCTGTTTATGAGGCAGCCCGTCACTTTGTGCCTTCCATGCAGCAGCAACCTCTGGGTTGATCCAGAGAGTGATGTTACCGCGATTGATGAGAGCGGTGTTATACTGTTTCCAGTTACGGGTGCGGTAAGAAGTCTTTTTCCCTTTGGGTTTAGGCTCTTTGGTTGTTTTGTTTCGTTTCACAGCTTTTCATGATTGCCAGAACCGTGCCTGTAGCTACCTGATAAAAATACGGGTTAGCCCGTTATGCAACAAAGCCGGACAGAGCCTTTTCCGAAAAATGTACTTAATATCTTCTTGCCTGTTTCATTAATAATGACTTGACCTTTAAATGTATGTCTTTTCTTTTTGCCGCTATACTTCTTTTTCTGTTTTTTTTGGACGCTCTATTTGGCTCTCAGTCACATCAATAATGAGAGCACTATCTCTTTCTTCCCTGAGGACTTTCTTTCCTGGTAATTGGAAGTCAGGATGTTGGATAAGATTCTTTTCTACTGTATGTATGACTCGGAACGCAGTGGACTCATCTACTTTATAACTCTGAGCCGTGCTGAGATAGGTTCGATATTCTCGATAGTAGGTCAGGGTTAGCAAAACCTCATTTTCTGGGTTGAGAGCCCGTGGTCGTCCAAAATTCTTACGTTTTTTATTGTCATGGAGAGCTTTACGATGAATTTCAACCATTGCCCTATAGGTATCTTTTCGAACTCCCAGGAGGCGTTTGAAGTCCTCATCGTTGGTTTTGTCTACTTCTGAATCAAGCATGCAAAAAGATTACCCTACTTTTGCAAGAGGTATATCGCATGATAAGCCGCTGCACATCGGCGTAGCGCCCTGCCACCTTCTGCCGAGCCAGTGCCTTCAAATCCTCTAGAACCTGCTGGGCGCGTGTCTTCTGCGCGACGGGCTCCTGTTGGAGCGCGGGTCGGCTGCCGGGCCTCTTCCCGCTTTTACGCTCCATTGATTACCTCAAGATAGGGCCGAAGCACACTCCAGACGTGCATATTTTTGGCATGCTTGATGATCTCGGTGCGGGTCGCCTTTTGCTGCCTCAGGCAGTCCTGCAGCGCCTCGATAGCAACACTGGTGCCCACGCGGCTGCGGTACTTGAAGCAGTCCGCCACGGTCTTGGCGGCCGAGAAGATCGGCACCTGCACGCCCTCGATCTTGTGGTGCTCGACTCCCTGGCTCAATCCTGCCAGGCTCATATGCACGACCTCGACCCCTACTGTGGGCACCACTGGCGTCCAGCTTGTTCGGGGCAATGCGATCCAGACGAACGGCGGGAGCTGCGTGGTCAGACCGTGGAACTGAAGGGCGCTTGTCAGGCAGATCACCGCCCTGGGAGCGCATACGGCAACCTCGACGAGGGCGTGGTGTTCCGAGCGCTCCTGATAGGGCAGGGAGAACAGGCCGCGTCCGATACGCTCCAAATCCCCCTTATCCACCAAGTCCGCAATGTACTGCCTGGAAACCCCAATAGCCTCGAAATCCGCGTTGCGCAGGGCTCCGCGTTGCTTAGCCAGTTGAAGAATCCTGTTGCGTTTCGTGGCTTTGCTGGTGACCATGACAGTCACATTATACCTACAAAATCTATACAACCGCAATATTTGTGTAGGTTTTGTAAACAAACAAAATTTTACTTTTTCACGATGCTGCGTTCACTTTTTCACGATGCTGCGGCGTGGACATCCTCTTTCCACCAGGTTTTCTCCTCGACTCAGGTACGGGAGCCACCCCATCGCCCAGGAAGCTGTTCGGATCGTCGAGCAGCACTTCCAGATCCTCGAGCAGCACTTCCACGATGAAGCGCAAGCCGGATCGCTACGAATGAGGGAATTGGGTGTATCTGAGGAGCTTCGTGTGCTTGCTCTCGAAACCCTCGCTGAGGTCTTCCAATAGGGTCTCTGGAAGGCGGCTGCCTCCCAGAGATCGGGGCTAGATACTCCTTTTGGTCTCACTGGCGACACTCATCACGAGAATCTTCGACGGGCTCCCGTCATGGTTGTGCATCCGCCAAGTCGCGCTGATTCGTCACTTAGATCGCCTTGTAGCCAGCCTATGCTCTGCCCCTGCGCTAGCGCGGTAGAGTGCCGTTGGCTTGGAGCGACTTCGTGTCCCCAAGTCGCCTTGGACAACCTGAGCGGGTTTCCTCTCTGGCCCGGCCCATTCCTGTTCCTCTCCCTTTCACCTCCTGGTAACTCTGCGATAGGATTCGTACTCTGGGTTGCTTCTCTTCCACTTCCCCCCTCGTAGTTGACTTTCGTTTTTGCCTTCTTGTCCTGCGCAAGTAAGCACCCTCAGCGATCCTTAAAGCCGGTGGGTTATTGCGGCAAGTCAGTCGCCGCGTAGGCTTCGCAGGTTATGCGTCACCCGCCTTGCAAGATCGCAATAACCCTGGAGAGCTTCCTGAGGAAGGGTGCTCAAAATACGAAAGCGCAGCAGGGTTTCCCTTTTCACGGGGGCGCAATCGCTCGGTTTCGTGTGAGAGCCAATAGCGGCTCCCGTTTAAGAAAAGGAAAATACAATGGCAAACTTACTCAAACAACCACAAGTCGAGATCGAAGCGGTTGAAGCGACAACGGAGACGAGCAATGTCTCTGAGTCACCGACGAATGAGGAGAAGAAGAATACCAATCTGATGGGCGCTGGGCCGATGTACACAGACCGTTCAGGCCGTGTCAAGATGGCGATTTGGGGACACGAAGTCGCCAAGCACCAGCTCCGGTACTCTATCACGCTCAAGCGTAGCTACAAGGTCAAGGATGGCTACAAGGAGACAAGCTCTCTGGATCTGCGCGACCTGGTGGATGCGATACATCTCCTCAACGAAGCCTATGAACTTCTCCCCAAGACGACTGTATCCAAGGAGGACAATGATGGGGAGTAACGCCCCAATCTCTGGGAGGCAGCCGCCTCCCAGAGACCTTGTCAAGACCGGGGCAAAAATCCCCAAATCACCGGATGAATTTTCCCCACATCAACGCGCAAAACTAGACCGATTCTCCCTTCGTTTCCCCTTTACTCA
>NZ_JAYUPA010000771.1:0-3432 GCF_043760365.1 Armatimonas sp. | reverse complement strand
GCTACGTCAAGAACCTGGATGTCAGCAAAGAGGAAGTCGGAGAATGTCGCCTCCGAGTAAGAGCGGTTTCCCGAACCGGTGTTAAGTCGGTAGCTCTCCAGTAAGTGGAATGCCTCCGTGAGGTGCCGTTTCTGCTCAAAGTCCCAAAACGCATTTCGCGAGCGAATCATTACCCCCGTTAGGCGATCCAGCGCTGCCCCTACCCGCTCGTAATCTCGCTTACCGGTTGTCGAGTTCATCGTGCGCAGTAGATCTGCGATGCGAAAGCGCACCGTTCGTTCTCGAAAACCACTGTCACGCAGATGTTTCATGAGAGCGACATAGACCTCTTCATCCGAAGCAGTGGGCAGACCAAACGCGTCTGAGCCGGTAACAGTCCACTCTTGCTTGAGTGGCTTACCTGTGGCAGTGCGTCCCTCTTGAACGATTTCAATCGTCTTCTGCCCTGCGGGAACAGAACGACTCAGAACGGCAAAGGGGAACTCTGCCAGGTTCATCTCGTCTTTCCCCTGGAGCCCCTCGCGATCCCCTTCTTCCTCCCGGAGGAGATCTAGGGCTAGCGTCTCGTTTAGGTTTTGCGTCTCTGCCATCGGTTTTTTCTATCCTGAAACACCAGCAACACGAGCCTTCGTAAACCTAGACAGCTCTTCGCGTGCGCACACGTATTGTTGTTGTTAATTAAGAATACAATTAAGAAAGTAATACGGCGCTCTCAAAAGATGTCCAAAAATGCCCATTTCCCCTCTACAAAATGGCTTTTTGGGTACCTCTCGATTTGTCTCGTTTCACGTTCTTTCTTGTCTCATTTCACGTTTTGACTTGTCTCGTTTCACGTTCTTTTTGTCTCATTTCACGTTCTTTTTGTCTCATTTCACGTTTTGACTTGTGAGGGGAGATTTGTTTCATTTCACGTTTTGAAAAGGTTGTTTTTATGCAGATTTACCAGCATTTCCCTCTACAGAGTGGCTCGATGTTAATACGTGTTTACATAATTGCTGGCATTGTAGAGGGAGAGTTGCCGATCTCCAATTCCCCCTCGTATTCGTAACGGGAAAACGTGAAACGCAACAAGTGTTTTTTCTCCACCCTTCCGTGCGGAAAATCCTATGTTGATTCTATGCGCTCCGTCCATAGTTTTATGTACTCCCTCTGTTTTCTTCAGCCAGTGATAGGAGCTGCTGAGCTATCTCACGCATTGAAGCGGCTACGTCACGGGGGATACTCTCACGCGACAGAGAGTCTGCAAGGGTGTGAGCTGCCTTGAATACCTGGCCGTAGCGACGGGACGAGAACCCCTTGGGAGGAGTGTATGTTAACACGTGTTTACATGGAGGCTCTTCTATCGGCTGGCGTAGATTTAGCTCAGCGGCGCGATGTGAGAGGCCCTCACTAACGATGCGCTCTGCCAAGGTAATACGCTCGGAGTCACTTTCGATGCTCCAGAGAAGCATTGCCTTGGAGGGAGCGAGCTTACCTTCTCGAACCAGCTCGCGCACGGACTCGGGAAGCTCCGCAAGCTTCTGTTGCTTCCATCCCCACTGCCGGGTGAAGCCGAAGCGCTCGCCGATCTCATCCCAGCTCAGGTGATCTACTGCTCGCAAGTCACTGATGCTCTCTGCCAGATCCATAGGGTTCAGGTTCTCACGAGAGAGGTTTTCCCACAGGGCGAAGCGGGCGGCGGTTTCATCATCCAGCTCGCGGACACGTACGGGAACACTATGGAGGGCAAGGGCACGAGCCGCGCGGAGCCGTCGGTTCCCACAGATGACTTCGTAGCGGTAGCCTTCGGGAGTGTGGGGAATGGGACGCACTAAGAGTGGCTGTAGAATCTCACCATCCGCCTGGCGAATGCCATTGACCATCTCCGCAACAGAAGCCTCACTGATACGACGACGTGGGTTGTGCCGATTTTCACAGAGGTAGTCTGTTGCCAACTCCGTGATGGCGCTTGCCTGAAAGGTAGCCTCCAAACGCTCGACGTTGGTGATGCCTTGCTCAATGATGCTAGACATCGCACCCGATTTTTTGACTCTACTGGGCGCACTATTTCTACCCGACACGGCGCAGCACCTCCTCGGCAAGCTGGCGGTACGACTCCGAGACTTTGTGCTTTGGGGAGCTGACAACCATCGGGTTGCCCTCTTCTACCGCCCTCTCGGAAGCAACGGTATTGCCGATAGGAATATCAATGTACGTGCTGGCAAAGATGCGCTTTGTATTTTCTAAAGCATCACGGGCAGAGTTTGTCAGAGGGCCTGGGACGCGGGTATTGAAGACTCCTAGAATGTTCACATCACGTCCCAGCTCTCGAACGGCTCGAACCACATTCACAATCGCCGTCAGGCCCGCAACAGCATAGTTGGCAGCTTCTACAGGGACGAGCACATGATCCGCTGCCCAGAGAGCGTTTGTGGTAAATATTCCCAAGCTAGGTGGACAGTCAATCAAGATGAGATCATAGTCATTTCGCAGGTGAGCCAATGCCCGCGAGAGAGTTGTCTCTCGTGCCATCGCATTAATGAGTGGGATTTCCGCATCGGAGAGCTGGAGGGAGGACGGAACGAGATCCAGTCCCTCAATCTCCGTGTGGAGGATAGCATCTCGAATATTGTGAAGGGCTGTATATCCTCCCCCTGACTGTGGACTTCCACCAGGCAGAAGAACGTCGGATATAAAGAGTTGGCGCTTTGCGGTCAGCGTGTAGGGGCTAAAACCTAGCCCAATGGTGCAGTTGGCTTGGCTATCTAGGTCTACAACGAGTACCCTAAGCTTCTTTTCAACGGCAAAGACTCCCGCTAGATTGACTACAGATGTCGTCTTGGCGGAACCCCCTTTGTGATTCACCACAGCTATAACGGTCGCAGATCGTGCCGAGCCCTTTGTACCTATCTCAGTTTCTTTTTTCATGGTTCTTACTCGCTTGCCTCTTTCTGCCATCCCTGTGGCTTCAATGATCTGAAGGGCTTGCTCAGAGTAGCGTCGCCGTCCCCCTTGGGTGCGCTCTGCTGGTGCGATCCACCCCCAACTCTCCCAGTTACGCAGGGTCTTCGTGGAAATCCTCAGACGTGCTGCTGCATCTTCAGGAGTCAGCCCTGGCAAGTCGGAAAGTGGGGTGCTGGCTTCGGGGAAATCCATTATTTTGAAAGTTGCCTTAATGGCGATTTTCCAGGATTATACCAGAGTGATTCCATGTAGAGAGACTTCTACATGGAAAGCAAATTATTTTTTATAGCGCGATGCGTGCAGGAGGGAGCCTAGGAAGTAGAAGAAACCCGAGAAAAATCCTATCGTATGGCGCAGGAGCCTATCCAGAGCGCGTGATATGTTTCGCCGGATCACTCGCCCTATCTCCCCTGGGATAAGGTGCAGGAGGATGGCGGGTAGCACAACGTAGGCCAGGAACCGATCCAGCATCCAGACGCTGAAAAACTG
>NZ_JAYUPA010000770.1:0-3443 GCF_043760365.1 Armatimonas sp. | reverse complement strand
AAATTAGACGGAACCTGAACCTATTTGCCTGTGTAACCATCTATAAGAAAAGCCATGCTCCGAAGTCTTACTTTGTTTGCGATCAGTCTGCCCCTTGTTGCTCTCACAGCGGCGGCGGCCCTTCCTCAGAAAAAACCCGCTCCCAAGAAGCCCGCTGTCACCACAAGCAAGAAAACAACCACAACCACTTCGGTGGGGACGGCGGCTTTTGAGCGGGATGTATTGCCACTGGTGCAGAAATACTGTGTGGGCTGCCACACGGCTCCCAAGGGCTCAGGGGGGATTAACCTGAGCGGTGAAAAGAACTTCGCAGCGGCTCTCAAAGGCCGCGTCTCCTGGGAGCGAGTCGAGGCGGCAGTGCTCGAAAAACGCATGCCGCCCTCAGGAGTTCCTCAACCCAGCGATGCAGAGCGCAAGAAGCTCGGGCAGACACTGGAGAGTCTATTTTCCCAGGCAGACTGCCAGATCAACGACCCAGGCCGCGTCACCATGCGCCGCTTGAACAGAGCGGAGTACAACAATACCCTGCGTGATCTTTTGGGCGTGGATCTCCGTCTCGCTGATGCCTTCCCCAACGATGATGTCGGCTACGGCTTCGATAATATCGGCGATGTACTCTCACTCTCGCCGCTGCTCATGGAGAAGTATCTGAGCGCTGCTGCAAAGGCGAGCCGCGCCGCAATTATCGCCCCGGAGGACAAGCCCAGCTCCGTGAAAGTTCTAGCGGGACAGCTCAAAGGCCCCGGCAATGTGACCGGCGAGGGCTACTTGCTCTCCAGTAACGGTGAGGCCAGCTTCGAGTTCGACTTCCCTGCTCCCGGCGACTACACCATTGTAGTGCGGGCGGGCGCCAGCCCGGCGGGCCCTGATATTGACTTTCCCAATAAAAAGCGCGGCCCCGAGCCCGCCAAAATGGGAATCAATGTCGGAGGGAAGCCTGCTGTTACGGTGGCAGTTACCACAGGCCCCAGTAACCTACAGCCCTACAGGGCGAAAATCGCCATTGAGCAGCCAGGCAAGCAGAAAGTCGGCGCGGCGTTCCTCAATGACTTCTACGATGAAAAGCTCCCCCCGGAGCGCCGCGACCGAAACCTCACCGTGGAATCCATAGAGATTCAGATCCCTGAGGACGTTCAGAAACGGACGATCAAGCGGGAGCTGCCTTTTTCGCACCGCAAGCTGGTTATCGAGATGCCCGATGACAGCACCGATGCCGAGTGGGATCGCGCTGCAAAGGCCGTCCTGGCTCCCATCGTCCACCGTGCCTTCCGTCGGCCTGTCACTAGCGACGAAGTGAGGCGTCTGGTTGGACTCTCGCGCATGGCGAAAAGCCAGAAGCAGTCATTTGAAAAAGGCATTCAGTTCGCCCTCCAGGGGATTTTAGTCTCGCCTAGCTTCCTCTTTCGCCCGGAGCCCGATGCCAAGCCCGACGATCCCAGCTTCCGACGACAGCTTAACGACCATGAATTGGCAACGCGCCTCTCGTATTTTTTGTGGTCGTCACTGCCCGATGATGAGCTTTTAGCGCTTGCCGATCAAAAGAAGCTCCAAGCTCCCGGGGTTTTACTGGCGCAGGCCAAGCGTATGCTCAAAGACCCGCGCTCGCGGGCGCTGGCCGATAATTTTGCTGGCCAGTGGCTCCAGCTCCGAAAAGTGGGCGTGATGCAGCCCGATACGGTGCGCTTCCCCGCCTTCAACGAGCAGCTACGCCAGGCCATGCGCACGGAGCCTGATCTTTTCTTCACGGGCATTGTTCAGGAAGATCGCAGCATTCTGGAGTTCCTAGACTCAGACTATTCCTATCTCAATGAAACTTTGGCCAAGCACTACGGCAACACCAGCGTGAAAGGCGCAGAGTTTCAGCGGGTTCCTGTGCTACCGGGCCAACGGGGCGGAATTCTCTCCATGGCAGCAGTGCTCACCCTCACCAGCAACCCTGGGCGCACATCACCGGTCAAGCGTGGCAAGTGGGTACTGGAGAACCTTCTGGGGACGCCACCGCCTCCCCCCCCACCCAATGTCCCCGAGCTGGAGGCGCAAAAAGGTGCAACGCAGGCGGAAACACTCCGCAAGCGCCTGGAGATTCACCGCACCAACCCGGCCTGTGCCAACTGCCACACCCAGATGGATGCTATCGGGCTGGCGCTGGAGAACTACGATGCCATTGGGAAATGGCGTCTGGATGATGGCGGAAAGCCCATTGATGTGTCGGGAGTACTTCCCGATGGCAGTAAGTTCGACGGCCCCAAAGAGCTCAAAAAAGTGCTACTGGGCAAGAAGAGCCAGTTCACCAAGACCATGACCGAGCGCTTGCTCACCTACGCCCTCGGGCGTGGGGTTGAGCGTACCGATAAATGTAATCTGGAGGCCATGGCCAAGACTGTGGCAGCCAAAGGCTACAAGTTCTCCGCAATCGTGGAAGCAGTGATTACCAGCCAGCCGTTCCGGGAGCGGCGCGGCGATGAATCAACCTCCCCCCGCCGCTAAGACGGCGACCCCCTCCGGCAAGCGAAGGGAATGTAAACTTAAGGGTATAATTGGAACTAACAATGAACGATGCAAATATGACGCGACGGACACTCCTTCGAGGAGCAGGAGTAGCACTGGCACTGCCCTGGCTCGAAGCAATCGCATTTGCCCAGACGGGGAAAAGTGCGGGCGAAGCGCCGCTGCGTATGGCGTTTCTGTTCGTGCCCAACGGCATCAACATGGCACACTGGACTCCTGAAGGCGAGGGCGCACTGGGCGCACTGCCGCACACACTGGAGCCTCTAGCGGGCATGAAGGATCATTTTAATGTTCTGACCGGCCTGACACAGAACTGGGCCTTTGCCCACGGCGATGGCGGCGGTGATCATGCTCGCTCGGCTGCGGCCTGGCTGACCGGTTGCAAGCCCAAGAAGACCAGCGGCGCGGACATTAAAGTGGGCCTCTCGGCGGACCAGCTCGCGGCGGCCAAGAAGGGCCAATTCACGCGCTTCCCGAGTCTGGAAATTGGCTGTGAGCGAGGAGGTCTGGCAGGCGACTGCGACAGTGGGTACTCCTGTGCCTACTCCAACACCATCTCCTGGCGCACCGAGAACTCTCCGATGTCCAAAGAGACCGAGCCGCGTCTCGTGTTTGAGCGGCTCTTTGGGGGCGAGGATGCCAGCGAGAGCGCCGAGGCACGGGCACAGCGCAAGCAAAACGATAAGAGCATCCTGGACTTTGTGCTCGAGGACGCCAAATCGCTCCAGGGACGCCTCGGGGCCCATGACCGGCACAAGATGGAGGAATACTTCACGGGCATTCGAGAAATCGAGCGGCGCATGGCGTTCTTAGAAAAAGCGGGCAAAGAGACGGGTGTCAGCGGCGAGGCGCTGAAGGCCCGGATGTCCGGCGGCATGCCGGACTACCCCGATCACGTGAAGCTTCTGGGCGACATGATGGTGCTGGCCTTTCAA
>NZ_JAYUPA010000769.1:0-9866 GCF_043760365.1 Armatimonas sp. | reverse complement strand
GCCTACGCCTTCCGGGTCGCGTCAGGCTGTTCTCTGACCTCCGGCGAAGCCGGAATCGGGTAGATACCCCGGAGCTTGCTCCGGTCGGAGTGTCATTCAGAGCCCGACCTTCAGAAAGCTCTGTGGCATAGATAAAGTTTCCAGTGAACCTACCCTGAGTCGTGCCTTCGCTACCCTCGCTCATCTGAATTTGGGCGATCTTGTCCATCAGGCAATGATACTTAAATTTGTTTCTTCACAGATCGTGATGCACGCAAGCCATGATGCCACCGCCCTTGAGGTGCGCCAGAAAGCCGTTAAGAAGGTCAAAGTGCCCAAGGTAAAAAAAAGCCAGGTCGTCCCAAGAAGGGAGAGATTCGCCCTCCGTCGGAGCTGACTCGCCTACAACGACAGGTGGATATGGAGCCTGAAGCGGCTTTGGCAGAGTTACCTCGTGACTGTGATTGGGGCATCAAGAAGGATACGGATGGTCATACCTATCGTTGGCGTGGTTACAAAGCTAACCTCTCTTGGGCTGATGGGATGATCCCTTTGATCTGTGTGACCACCTCAGCCTCGATGCATGACAGCCAATGTGTGATTCCGATGATGAAACAGGTGTCTCAGAGGGTGAAGATTCTCTACGATTTGATGGACAGTGCCTATGATGCTCCCTCCATCCACAGTGTGAGTACCTCTTTGGGTCACGTTGCTCTGATTGATGATCACCCTCGTGGTGGCGAGAAAGTGGACTTTGCCCCGGCGCAGAGTGTTCGTTATCGTGAGCGTAGCAATGCGGAGCGTGGCAACAGTCGCCTGAAGGACTCGTTTGGTCTTCGCGTGATCTATGTTCGTGGGCATGCCAAGGTGCATTTCCATGTGATGCTTGGCGTTCTGGCTCTGTTTGCGGATCAGTTACTCAAGCCTTTTGGGCATCAAACCGATTCGTGAAAAAGGCTTGTTCGTCAACTGGATATGTTTTCGTGAAATCGCTGTGCCTTCCTGATAGCGTTTGGGATTTGCGGTGTGTCTGGTATGAGTATCCTAGAGGCGCTGTAGATTTGTTAGATAGCTCCGTAGATACACCGACGCTTGCGTCGGAAGAGTAATCATTGCCAGTGAAAAATAATCTTGCACATCCTGAAAAGGTGCGGTAGTCTTTATTCATCATTTCTTCAAATCAAGAAATAATGAATGAAAATATTGACTATGCTGCTATGTTCAAGGCACTGGGAGACCCCACCCGCCTACGAATCTTCCAGTACCTACGCTCTTGTTGCTGTGGACGAGCTGCCGTGGATGAAGCAACAGGCGATGCCCGCACGCTTCTGACCGTGGCTCCCACAGAAGCGCCTAGTGTCGGGGAGGTCTGCTGTCGTGTCACCGGCACAGAGAAGATCACCTCCGCTCTCTCCGTGCATCTTAAGGAGCTACGAACTGCGGGGCTCATCCAGATGGAGCGACGCGGCAAGCACATCCTCTGCACTGTTAACCCGCGAGCTGTCGCACTACTCGCCCTCTACTTTTCCCAGGAGCCAGAAGGCTCCCCACAAAGTTCGACCACTCCCAAGGAGACCCAAAACAATGACTGCTGCTAAAACCCAGACTACTTTTAAGACCCATATCTCGCTCAATGTGAGCGATGTCACCAAATCCGTCGCCTTCTACGAGGCGTTCTTTGGCGTTTCTGCCCACAAAGTGCGGCCTGGCTATGCCAACTTCGACCTAGAGACTCCCGCCCTTAAGCTCGCTCTCAACGAGAGCTGTTCGGGAACCGGTGGATCACTCAACCATCTCGGCATTGTCGTAGACTCAACCGAAGCGGTTGCGGCGGCCCGTGAGCGCCTCGGGGTGGCAGGGCTTATCTCGCTGGACGAAGGGGATACGGTCTGCTGCCACGCTCGCCAGGACAAGGTCTGGGCCAAAGACCCGGATGGCAACGCCTGGGAGGTCTATACGATTCTGGACGACATGCAGGACGGTGCTTTCGAGGCTCCTCCCGTTGCTGAAGCACAAGCATCAGGCTGTTGTTCGGGTGAGTCCACCAGCACCTGCTGTGGCAGTGAAACAGAAACAGAAACGATTCCCCCCACGATTCTGGCGGTGCTTAACACAGCCATCGCGGCCTCGCAATCCGGTGGCTGTGGCTGCGAAACGCAGAGCAATCCGGGCAAGTCCTGCTGCTCCTGAATAAGTCCTGCGGCTCCTAAGGAGATCATAATGTCTGTTAAAATCCAAGTTTTCGATCCCCCGATGTGCTGCTCCACGGGTGTTTGCGGCCCGAGCATAGACCCGGCGCTGGTGCGTATTGGCTCCGACCTGAGCTGGCTTAAGGAGCAAGGGGTGACTGTTGAGCGGGCGAATCTCTCCCAGGACATGGCGGCATTTGCTGCCAGCTCTCCCGTGATCGCCGAGCTTGAAGCCGATCCCAAAGCACTACCCCTGGTTCTCGTCGGGGGCGAGGTCAAGAGCCGCAAGAGCTACCCCACCCGCGAGCAGCTCGCCGCTTGGTGTGGATTGGAGCTCTCCCATGTGGACGGATAGGCTCACCCCGTCCCAGTATCTCTTCTTCACCGGAAAAGGGGGCGTGGGCAAGACCTCTCTTGGTTGCGCCACTGCCCTCCACTTAGCAGAGACGGGCAAGCGGACGCTTCTCGTCAGCACCGACCCGGCCTCGAACCTAGATGAGGTACTCGGCGTCGCTCTAGGAGCGGAGCCGACACTCGTTCCAGAGACATCGAACCTCTGGGCGGCCAACCTTGACCCGGAGGAGGCAGCACGGGAGTACCGGGAAAAAGCAGTCTCGCCCTACCGAGGAATCCTGCCGGATGCGGCCCTTGCCAGTATCGAGGAACAGTTCTCCGGTGCCTGCATGATAGAGATCGCTGCCTTCAATGAGTTCGTGCGCCTCTTTGGGGGAGAAGAGGTCGCAGCAGCCTTCGATGCGATTGTCTTTGACACAGCACCGACCGGCCACACGCTCCGCCTGCTCTCGCTACCTGCTGCCTGGAGCGGCTTTATTGATACCAGCAAGGGCGGCATGTCCTGTGTCGGTCCACTCGCACAGCTCCAGCAGCAAGCGGCACTCTACCGCGCCTCGCTCGCCGCGCTTCGGGATGGCGAGCGAACCACCGTGGTGCTGGTGGCTCGCCCCGACCAAGCCAGTCTCAAGGAAGCTGCACGTGCCAGCGGCGAGCTGAGCGATTTGGGCGTCACCCATCAGCAGCTCATCATTAACGGGGTCTTCACCGCGCCAGAGAGCACGGATTCGGTAGCCGTTGCTTTCGCCAAGCGTACCCAAGCCGCTCTCGCCTTGCTCCCAGACTCTCTTTCCCACCTGCCACTTGCACAAGTGCCACTCTTGCCCAAGACGGTGGTCGGGCTCGCGGCGATTCGTCAGCTCCTCACGCCCGATGAAGTCCTATTGTCTAAGCCGACGAGCGCAAACTCTGCCTTTGTTCCGCAGCCACTGGAGCCACTTATCGCTCAGGTGGCTGCGCATGGGCATGGGGTGGTGATGACGATGGGAAAGGGTGGTGTGGGCAAGACAACGCTCGCGGCTCAAATCGCTCTCAGCCTTGCTCACCGGGGACACGCCGTCACGCTCTCGACAACCGACCCAGCGGCCCCTATTGCCGATGCAGTCGCAGGAAGCACAGAGAGCCTCATTCTTGAGCGCATTGATCCTGCCGTTGAGCTAGAGAGCTACCGCGCCGAGGTAATGGCTGCGGCAGATGCCCAGCTCGACGACGCGGGACGTGCACTCCTGGAGGAAGACCTGCGCTCGCCTTGTACCGAGGAGATTGCGGTCTTTCGTGCCTTTGCTCGAACGGTTGCCGAGGGAAAAGACCGGTTTGTCGTGCTAGACACCGCGCCCACGGGCCACACGATCCTACTGCTCGATGCGGCGGAGGCATACCACCGCGAGGTTCTACGTACCCAGAACGAGACCCCGGAGAGCGTGCGTGAGCTCTTGCCGCGCCTGCGCGATCCGAACTTTACCTTTATCTTTGTCGTGACGCTGCCCGAGCCCACTCCGATCCACGAGGCCCAGCGCCTCCAGGAAGACCTGCGCCGCGCCCAGATCGAGCCCTTCGCCTGGGTCGTCAATCAGTCTTTTCTCGCCTCGGGGACGCAAGACGCACTCCTAAGCGCCAAAGCAGCCCAAGAAATCCCTCTCCTCGAAGAAGTTATGCGCCTCTCGAAACGGCATGCCGTTCTCCCCTGGGGTGCCAAATAGAAACTATGAAAAACGTACTCTTTGTCTGTGTCCATAACGCCGGTCGCTCCCAGATGGCCGAAGCATTTGTCAATCACGTTGCCAAGGCTCGCGGCCTAGACGTTGTCGGGGTCTCGGCGGGAACGGTTGTGGGCACCCAGATTAACCCGGTTGCCGTTGACGTGATGAACGAGCTTGGCATCTCGATGGAGGGCCAAGCACCCAAGCAGCTCACGCAAGAGCTTGCCGATAGCGCCGATAAGAAGATCACCATGGGCTGTGGGGTGGATGCCGACGCCTGCCCAGCCCGCATCTTCTTCACCGAGGACTGGGGCCTGGACGATCCCAAGGGTCAGCCTATCGAGAAAGTGCGCGCGATCCGCGACCAGATCAAGGAGCGGGTAGAAAAGCTTCTTTCGGAGCTCGCTGCGTGAAGCAGGGCATGCCTTCCATAAAGGACGACATGATGCGCCGCTACATCGCGGAGTTTGTCGGTACCTTCGGGATTGTATTTGCGCCCGTGGCTCTCTCCGCAACGGGCCGGTTTTCGGGAAGTGACAGCGGTCTGATGGCCGCCGCCTGGGTCTCGGGCCTGGCGGTATTGGCCATGATCTATGCGCTAGGGCATCTCTCCGCAGCGCACTTCAATCCGGCAGTGACGCTGGGCTTCGCCGTGGCCCGTCGCTTCCCCTGGCGCTATGTGGTGCCTTACTGGATCGCGGAGTTTGCAGGGGGCATTGTGGCAGCAGCACTCTGCGCCGCGCTCTTTGGCGGCGGCTCTGGAGTGCACCACATCGCCGCAGGTCCTCTCCTTCGAGCTGTAATCATTGAGGCAGTGCTGACTTTCTTCTTAATGCTGGTCATCATTGCAGTTGCCACCGATAAGCGGGCCAATGGCGCAGTGCCTGGCATCGCCATTGGCCTCACCGTGGTCTTTGATGTCCTGATCGGCGGGCCACTGACTGGTGGCTCGATGAACCCAGCCCGTACACTCGGGCCAGCCCTCTTTGGAGGCACCAGTACTCTCTCAGTCTACTGGGTCTACGTCGTTGGCCCCGCTCTTGGTGCCGTGAGCGCGGCCTTCCTCTACGAGGCCATTCGTGGTGGCGAGCACCATGCCCAGAGCGCTCCCAACGACATCGCCGATGCACTGAAATCCATTCAGGCAACACTCACTTCTACGAAATAGATCCTGAGCAAAACTGATATAATAGCCTGATGACCCTGGAGACGCAGAAACCGTTTACAACCGACTCTCTAGCAGAAAGTGCTCGAAGAAGTCTGTTTCTGTTGTCTCTGCATCTCCAGGCTAGCCCCCGTGCTCTGCGTCAGCGCATGGGCGGCGTTCCCCCTTCACCACGCGATCCAACCATAGCGGCGTAACCTTCCCAACCATAGCGGCGTATCCTTCAATCCAGCGCCCTTCTCGGCGGGATGGGTTACCCCTTTTTATTTCCTCTGCTTATCTCCTTTATTTTTGCCCTCGTGCTTGCCCCCTTGTGGCTGGGCTAGTCGGTAGGCATTTTCAAGCTAAGAACAATATGAACCTGCAACAACCAATGGAGTACAATTTCACCAACACCCGTTGTGAGAAGTGGTCACGCAAGGCCCCCTTGTCTACGTCTTCGATCTCGGGCGAGGGCTAGAGTATGTTAGCGATTGAGAAAGTTGCTTTCTTACTACTAGTCGTCTGCCTCATCGCCATGGCCGCGCGGCGGCTGAAGCTCCCTTACACGGTTGGGCTTGTCGCCTCGGGGGCGCTCCTCTCCCTTACGGGCCTACTCTCCGGAGTCAGCTTGACCAAAGAGCTGATCTTCTCCGCACTGCTACCGCCCCTGATCTTTGAGGCGGCGTTCTACATCCCCTGGAAAGAGCTACGCGCTGACCTCAAGCCGATACTGCTGCTGGCAACGGTAGGTGTACTTCTCGCTATGGGACTCACGGCAGCGGGAATGCACTTCCTGGCAGGCTGGCCCTGGCAAGCCGCGCTGGTCTTTGGCACCCTGATTGCCGCCACCGACCCGGTCTCGGTGATCGCGACATTCAAAGAGGCAAGGGTTCATGGGCGGCTCCGTTTGCTGGTTGAGGCGGAGAGCCTCTTCAACGATGGAACAGCAGCAGTGGTCTTTGGGGTAGTGCTGGCCTGGGCAACGAGTGGGAATCTGGCGGCAGGACAGATCGGGCTGGATCTACTACGTGAGGTGGGCGGCGGCTGTCTAATCGGCCTGCTGGTGGCGGGTCTCGTGCTGTGGATCGCGGGTAAGACCGATGACCACCTCGTAGAGATCGCACTGACCGTCGTTGCGGCCTACGGCTCGTTTCTCCTAGCGCAGCACTTCCACTGCTCGGGCGTGCTGGCGACGCTATGCTGCGGCTTACTTCTAGGCAATGTCGGCTCGCTATCGCTAGGCTCGCTCTCTGACGCGGGGCGAGACGCGGTAGGCTCGTTCTGGGAGTTCGCTGCGTTCTCGGTCAACTCCATCATCTTTCTATTGATCGGGGCGCAGGAGCATGGCCTGTTGGGGCAGCTCGTGCGCTATGACATTCCTATCCTGATCGCGATTGTGGTGGTGACACTGGGTCGTGGTGTCACAGTCTATCCGCTCTGCGGCTTGCTATCACGCTCTAAGCAGGCGATCTGCCTGCCTCACCAGCACACTCTATTTTGGGGTGGCCTGCGCGGTGCACTGGCTCTGGCTCTCGTGCTGGGCTTGCCAGATGACCTGCCGCTACGCCAGGAGCTACTCGCCACAACCTTTGGCGTGGTCGTCTTCTCTGTGGTGGTGCAAGGGCTGACCTTCCTGCCACTGCTGAAGCGCCTCAAGCTACTAGGGTAGCCAGCGCGTGGGATCGGTGGTGACCTTCAGCAAGACTGAGGGTGGCTCAGAGTGGGGAACGAACGGGGAGCCGGGTGGGTTCGAGTAGCGAGTCTCTAAACTCCCCGAATGGTCAGTGGCACGAGAGAGGCCGCAGGGTACAATAGACCCACATGATCGGGATTGAGACGGAGTACGGAATCTACGTGGAGGGAAAAGGTGCCCAGGACCTCGTGGACGAGGCGGGCTATCTGGTGAAACTGGTGCCCTCGCCGACGGTCGCGGGGCGCTGGGACTACAAGCAGGAGCACCCTCGGCGGGACATGCGCGGCTTCACCGTGGACCACCTCTCTATTGACCCCAACGATGCCCAGTTCGAGCAGACGGGGCGGCCCCACTCCACGGATATTGAGGTGCGCTCCGACAGAGTGCTCCCCAACGGCGCACGTCTCTACAATGACCACGGCCACCCCGAGTACGCCACCCCCGAGTGCACGAGCCTGCGGGAAATCATCGCCCATGATCGGGCCGGGGAGCGCTGGATGCAGCGCCTCGCCGAGCGGCGGATGAAGCAGCTTGGGCCGGAATCGCTGGTGGCGATGTACAAGAACAATACCGACTTTCACGGCGCGAGCTACGGCACCCACGAGAGCTATCTGATGCGCCGCGAAGTGCCGTTCGACCGGGTGCTGGAGGGCCTACTGCCGTTCTTTGCTACGCGCCAGCTCTACGCCGGCGCGGGGAAAGTGGGGATGGAGAATGCGGGGGCCAATCCTCCCGCGCTCTTTCAGCTCTCGCAGCGCGCCGATTTTTTTACCACGCTGGCATCGGTGGACACGCTCTACAACCGGCCTATCGTCAACACCCGCGACGAGCCCCACGCCGATGCGCGGCGCTTTAGGCGGCTGCACGTGATCTGCGGCGATGCGAACTTTGCGGAAGTGGCGACACTGCTAAAGATCGGCACGACACTTCTGGTGCTGCGCCTGATCGAGCAAGACCTTGCACCAAAGAGCATTCTTCTTCGGGATCCCGTGGCGGCCGTCAAGCAGGTCTCGGCGGACCAGAAGCTCAAGTGGTGCGTGGAGCGTCAGGGCGGCGGCACGATTGGCGCAGTGGATGTCCAGCGGGCGTATCTGGCTGCAGCAAAAGAGCACTTCACGGGGCTTTCTCCCGACACCGATACTGTTCTGATAGAATGGGAGCAGGTGCTAAATACGCTTGAAACCGATCCACTCTCCCTCTCGGACACGCTCGATTGGGCGGCGAAACGGGCGTTGCTGGAGGGTTTTATGGATGCCGAGGGAATCTCCTCCTGGGAGGATCCCTACTTGCAGAGTCTGGATTTGGAGTACCACAACACTGATCCTGCTGCTGGGCTCTACTACGCGCTGGAGCAGGAAGCGAAGATCCGCCGTGTGGTGACCGAGGAAGAGATTGTGCGGGCGCTGGACATGCCGCCTGCGGGCTCGCCACGTGCCATTGCCCGAGGACTGGCCGTGCGCAAGTTTCCTGAGGCCGTTCAGAAAATTAGCTGGGGCGGCTTTACTTTAGAGCACGGCGAGCAGAGCACCACGGTTCGTATGGCTGATATTCAAGACCGAGAGCCCATCGCCTTGGCTGCCGCACTGGAAGCTGCTACAACGCCCGCAGAATTTATCGCTATTTTGGAAGGAAAGTAACTATGGAACAGTTTCGTGTAGATGATCGCCTGACAAAGCCGACGACACCGGTGGATCCGATCCGTCGCCAGGGAGATGGCGATGGCCCCAAGGCCCCCGATGTCAAGCGCCCTGACTCGCGCGGTATCTTAGACCGGATGAAACGGGTGGATCCCAATGCCGCCAGACGTTACCGCCAGCGAAGCGGAGAGTAAGCTCGAACCCATCCCCCAGCCCCTTCCCTCTACGAAGGAAGGGGAGTCGGAGAAAATTCCGCCTAAAGTGCTAGAGCGGATGCGTCGCGTGTCGCCGGACATAGCCCGCCACTACAACCAACAGCGCGGCCAATAAAACTTATGACTGATCTATTGCAACCCCACAGCGGCAACTTTGCCGCGCTGACCGGATTTCAGCTCAATGGCCTCGCCGAGGGCCCGATCCACGGCACGACCGTGATTGCTGTCAAGTACAAAGACGGCGTTCTGACCGTCGGGGATAGACGCGCCACGGGCGGGATGGCCATTATGTACGATAAAGCCGAGAAAGTGCTCTCGCTTGATGACTATACCCTGATCTCGATCTCGGGCAGCTTCTCCAAAGCTATTGAGCTGGTGCGCTATCTGCGGATGGCGTTTAAGTACTACGAGCGCTCGCAGCTGCAAGCCATGAGCCTGGATGGCAAGCTCAACGAGCTCGGAAAGCTCATCGCGGGCAATATGATGGCCGCGATGCAGGGAATTGGACTGGTGATTCCGATCCTGACCACGTTTGATAAAGCCAAGAACGAGGGACGCGTGTTCTTCTACGATGGCGGTGGGGCACGCTTCGAGACGGCGGAGTACGCGGCGGCAGGCTCGGGCTCCACACAGATTCGGGGGGCGTTCGAGTACATTGGGCGTACCAAGGGCCCGTTTCGCGAGATGGATCGTGACACGGCGCTTCGTGAGGTGCTAACGCTTCTGGAGATCGCGGCGGATCTGGATGCTGCCACGGGGGGATCGTCTAAGTACCTGCCCCTTGCCAAGACCATCACGGCGGAGGGGATCGCCGATATCGAAGAAGACGTGCTTCGTGCCATCGTCAAGACCACTCTGACTGCCGAGCCCGCGATGGTTCAGGGATAAGCTATGTCCTATAATTTTTACGATTTCAACAACGCGCTCCAGCAGCGCAATGAGTACGTCGAAGGAC
>NZ_JAYUPA010000768.1:0-3443 GCF_043760365.1 Armatimonas sp. | reverse complement strand
TGAAGCGCCCGTCGGTGGACGACTGGATTCGTGTCAATCGCTCCGTCCCGCGCCTCGTGGATGTCCTGCCCAACGGCCCCAACGATCACCCAACGGTTCGTATGTATCTGGCGGGCGGCGTCCCGGAAGTCATGCTCCACCTACGTAATTTGGGGTTGCTGCACCTAGACTGCCTAACAGTCAACGGGAAAACTATCGGCGAAAATCTCGCTGAGTGGGAAACCAGCGAGCGGCGCGAAAAGCTTCGCCAGATCCTGCGCGACAAAGACGGCGTGGACCCGGGCGACGTGATCTCCGACCCGGAGCACGCCCGCAAGAAGGGCCTCACTAGCACAGTCTGCTTCCCCATGGGCAACCTTGCGCCCGAGGGCAGCGTGATAAAAGCCACGAGCATTCACCCGTCGGTGGTGGGCGCTGATGGCGTCTACCGCAAGACCGGCCCCGCAAAAGTCTTTACGTCGGAGCGCGATGCCATTGCGGCGATCAAGGGCGGCAAGATCGTGGCGGGCGATGTGATTGTGCTCACCTGTCGCGGCCCACTGGGAACCGGCATGGAGGAGACGTATCAGCTCACCAGTGCTCTCAAGTTCCTGCCCTTCGGCAAAGAAGTCGCGCTCCTCACCGACGCACGGTTTAGCGGCGTCTCCACCGGCGCGTGCATCGGCCACATCGGCCCGGAAGCGCTGGCGGGCGGCCCCATCGGCAAAGTGCGCGACGGCGACACCATCGAGATTATCGTGGACCGGGTCAACCTCACCGCCTCCGTCAACTTAATCTCCGACCCCGACTTCGCCACTCGCCCCCTCCGTGGCGATCTAGCGCCCGACCCTCAGCTCCCCGACGACACCCGCCTCTGGGCCGCCCTCGTCACCGCCAGCGGCGGCCTCTGGGGTGGCTGCGTCTACGACACCGAGAGCATCCTTGCCAAGCTAAAATAAAACCTATCCGTAGACGGTGAGGTCGGGTTCGGGGATGTCTTTACTGGGGTCGTCGGCGCAGTCGGTGAAGTGGGTGACACGGTTGCGGCCCCAGCGCTTGGAGCGGTAGAGTGCCTGGTCGGCCTCGGTGATGAGCTGCTGATCGCTCTCGGTGGTAAGGCTTAAGGTGGCGACACCGACGCTGATGGTGACGGCGCGTTGGGGCCAGGGAGTGTGCTCCACTGCCTCACGAAAGCGCTCCGCGATGATCTGGGCACCCTGGTGGTCGGTGTGTGGGAGAATAATCACAAACTCCTCGCCGCCGTAGCGCGCCACCGAGTCGGTGCGGCGGCCGGACGTTTGCAGAACCTGCGCGATCTTCTTAAGCACGACGTCGCCCGCCGGATGGCCGTAGGTGTCGTTGTAGCGCTTGAAGTAGTCTACATCCAGCATGATCACCGAGAGGGGCTGGTGGTAGCGGATACTCTGGTGGTACTGGGCAGTCAGCTCCTCCTGGAACTTACGGTGGTTCTTGAGGCTCGTCAAGCCATCCACGGTGGCCTGGGTCTCTAGGTTCTCGTTGAGTTTCGCAAGCTCTTCTTGGCGTCTCTCAAGCTGCTGGTAGAGATCATTGAGCTGTGCAAGCTGCTGGCGTGACATCTCTTCAAAATTGCGCCGTGCCGTGATATCGTCGAAGGTTGTGACGACGGCGTAGGGCTCACTCTCCCCATGATGCATCAAGGGCGCGGAGTTGATCGAGATCCAAGTGAGCTCGTCATTTGGCTTATGGACTCCCATGACCATATCCTGCTGGGCGATTCCTTGCTTGAGGGAAATCATAGCCGGATGTTGCTCGCCCGGGAACGGACTGCCATCCTCGCGAACCGACTGCCACCGCGGATCGAGGGAGCTACGGCCCATCATCTGCTCCTGTGTCAACCCGAGAATCCTTTCGGCACGTGGGTTGCAGACCACGATCTTACCGCTCTTTTCCTGGATTACCAGACCATCGTGCATGGCCTCCACGGCGGAGCGAAACCGCTCTTGTGTCTCCTGGGCGACCGTCACCAGGGAGCGCAGCTCCAATTGCGCGATCACCTGTCGGGCCAGTTTTTTGAGGGCATCAAGCTGCTCGACGCTAAGCGTGCGGGGAGTTCGATCAATAACACAGAGGGTTCCCAGCGCCGCACCGTTCGTTCCGACCAGGGGCGCACCGGCGTAAAAGCGAATCCCGGGCTCGCCCGTCACGAGAGGGTTATGGGCAAAACGTGGGTCCATCAGAGCATCGGGGACGACCATTACCTCATCGGGGGTTTGGATTGCGTGGGCACAAAACGCCCACTCGCGCGGGGTTTCGCGAGCACCAAGCCCATAGCACGACTTGAACCACTGTCGGGTCTCATCCACAAGACTCACCAGGCTAATGGGCGTGCCACACAGTAAGGCTGCCAGGCTCGTGATATCGTCGTAGGCAAGCTCCGAAGGCGTGTCTAGGATATGCAGGTCCTCTAACGCCTGCAAGCGAGCCGCCTCACGGATAGAGCTAAGAGATTCGTCGTTCAATTGTGCTTTAATAGTCGGAGGCACGAGACTGCTTTTGAAGAGTAGGATGCAAAAAACCTCCCGTAACTTTGCGCCGTTTGTGAGTGGGCAGGAGTTTATCTTTGCGATTGAGCCGCCAGCCGCGCCAGATAGGCCGTCTCTGAGATCGTCTGCTCCTGAAGTTCTTGTTTGATTTTTTGCTCCTCCACAGCGACCAAAGGCAGGAGGGCGGCATAGAGCAAGAAGAGGAGAGCGGCGACCGGGGCGGCAGTATGGGCCACCTCGGTGCCTAGGTTCTGCGTTGCCGACACACGCCGCACGACACTGATCAGTGCCAGAGCCGCCAGCCAGAGAGCGGGCAGGAGTAGCACCATGGCGGTGCTGAACAGCCAGATCAGTAGAGGGGAGGTGAGATCCGTAAGAGTTTCCTCACCGCTGGAGAGCCCCTGTATCAAGTTCCCAAAACTGAGCCAGGGAGCCAGCGCCCCCGCTTCGAGCCAGAGGCTGAGCGCAAGCAGGGCCAGAGGGGCAAAACAAAGTGCCAGTCTTGCCTTGTTAACACGCCAGAGTGCCAGTGGCAGAAGCAGGTAGCAAAAAGTCAGGATCAGAATCCAACCCAGTGCCTGTCGCTCAACGGAGCCACTCTTGAGGAAGCGGGTTGCCAGAGCGCAGAGCCCACCAAGCGCCAGTATGAGCACCAGTGTCACCAGGAGAGTAATGCTCACGAGGTGCCGCACTAGTTGCGCGATTATCCGTGGCATTCCATAGACAGAGCGATCCGCGGCCTGGAAGTAGAGGGATCTATCTTTCTCCCGGAGCGTCTGGTTCTGCTCCAAGTGCGCAATAAACTCGCTAGCGGCAGCATGAGCCGCCGCAAACTCTCTCCACTGACGCAAGTGGGCCACGTGGCGCAAGGCACTGCGCTTCTTTTCGTCGGCTTCTCTCTCTTTTTCGGAGCAGTCCTCGCCGCACTCGGGGGGAAGG
>NZ_JAYUPA010000767.1:0-3450 GCF_043760365.1 Armatimonas sp. | reverse complement strand
CCTCCGAGGACAAGACCCGCTGGGACATTGTCCTGTATGCTCCCGGAATCGAGCCGACCGAGCTGACGGCCCGTGAGGTACTCCCGGTCAATCTGTCCTCTATTGCCGCCACTCCCCCCAAGATCGCCCTGGCGCTGCAAGCGGAGAGAGACCCCCTCCCGGGTATCTCCGTTCGGAGCCAGCGCACCCGAGTCTCGATTGACACTCGTGCCCTGATGGCGGCAGCGAGCCGTGTGGCCTCCAGCTTTGCGTTCGCCCCTCGGGATACTGCCCGACTCGCGAGCTACGAGTTATTGACAGCGCCACAACTGAGCCTGGCCTCGGTACTTCCCCTGGCACCACGTCCACGTCCGCTGGTTGCGACAAGAGCAGGCAGTCCGAAGCTCACCCCCTACTCTAGCCGTGTGTCCGATCCCACTTTTTCCAAACCGCTCCTTCCCGCTCTTGAGCGCCCCGTGACCCTTACCCAGGCTCTGGCGGCTCCTGTGGCGTTGGCCGCCGCTCCTCCCTCCGACCAGAAAAAAGCGGTGGTGATCTCCGTCAAGGCACCGAAAGCTGCCACGCTCATTGCCCCTGTGGCGGAGAAGCCAGCACCTACAGAGCCCCCCCCCGCTCTTGCGGCACCCAAACCCATCTTGGTGCAGGAAAACGCTCTGGATCGTGTGGTTTCGCTCGACTTCGTCAGCTCAGAGCTCTCCGATGTCCTCAAGCTTATCTCGGTCCAGGCGAAAGCCAATGTGGTCTCAGGGCAGAGCATTATTGGCAAAAAAGTGACCCTTTCCCTCCAGAAAGTGCTCCTGCGAGAGGCGCTCGACTGGATCACCCGAACCTCGGGAGTCTCCTACACCATGGAGGGGAGCAACACGATTATCGTCGGAACCGGTCAGGAGATCGCGCTCCTGAAGCGCACCAACGAGACCCCGGAAGCAGCCTCAGCAAATATCCCCTTCTTCTACGCCGATGCCGACTCGCTCAAGACCGCGCTGACAGCAGCGTTCCCCAATGTGGCGATCCATATCATCAAGGCGAGTGAGGAATCTAAGAAGCCCGAAGAGAATACGCAGCAGACACAGCAGGCCGCCACCGGTGAGCGTGTCGGGGCTGTTGGTGGTAGTGCAGGTGCGGCAAGTCCCTCCTCCATGACGAATATCAAGCCACGTGGCGGCTCTATCTGGGTTGTGAGCACTCGCTCCATCGTCACGGAGCTTCGCCGCACCATCGAGGACATGGAGCGTGGCTTGATCGAGATTGCTCAGCGGGATGCGGACCGCAAGTCCGAACAGATGCGTACCTATATCACAGACTACTACGAGGTTAAGTACGTTGACCCCACTCAGTCGGCACGGCTGGTACTTGAGAGTGTCCCTAATATCATTATTCGCCCCGGACCTTCGCAGCGTTTCATCGCAACCCCTGTGGGGCTCGGCGGTGCCCTGAGCCAATCGGGTGGTGGTGGCCAGGCAAGTAGCTCGCAAACCAGTGGGCAAAATGGCGGTGGGCAGGGCGCTAACGGCGGGGGATCCAATCTTATTGAGTCTCGGATTCTCATGATCACAGGCAAGGGTAGCGATGTCAGCCGTGCTAAAGAGATGCTCAGCCAGCTTGATCTTAAAGTGCCACAGTTCATCTACGAAGCCCGCCTAGTCGAAGTGAACAAAGATGATGTGAACCAGCTTGGGCTCACGTATGACCTGGGACGTGCGATCCAGATCGGCGAGAACGACGCGGGGGGGCAAAAGAACACCACTGTCAATAGCGTGCCCGGCGGACGTAACCTTAATGGGGGTGCGATCTTCCGCACCCCCGTAAGTGTCGCGACCAAGATTGATGCCCTAGCGACCAAGGGGAAAGCCAATATTCTGGCGCGCCCTACCCTCTCCGCACTGGACGGCAACTCCGCAGTGACATTTATCGGGGATCAGGTGCCCTACGTCATCTCCCAGTCCATCAGCCCCACGGGCGGCCTGAATGTCGTCACCGGGGTTGCCAATGCGGGGATTCGGCTACAGGTCTCGGGGCGCTCCAACGGGGATGGAACAATGACTATCTACGTCCACCCGGAGATATCTGCCATCACCCAGTTTGTGGGCGGGCTGCCGCAGATCTCCACCCGGTTCGTGGACACCACGATCCGTGTGAAGGACGGGGAGACGATCGCAATCGGCGGCCTGGTGCAAAAGCAAGAGATTGATAACATGCGCAAGTTGCCGGGTCTGGGGGATCTGCCGGTTCTAGGCCAGCTCTTCCGCTCCAGCGACAAGCGTATCAAAGAGAGCGAGATACTGATCTTCATCACCTGCTCTCTGTCCAAAGACTAAAGTCCAAGCTCGAAAGAGGCTAAAAAGGGGTCAGCCGTGCACGAGTGGCTGGCCTCTTTTTTTGTGTGCCCAGTACCAATAATAGAAGATAGGTTATGACAGCAACACAGACAAATAGAATCGGTGATGTGCTTGTGGAGAAGGGACTTCTTACTTCAGAGCAGCTCCAGAACGCCATAGACAAGCAAAAACAGCTTGGGGGTAAGCAACCTCTGGGGGAGATCCTTGTCTCGATGGGCCTCATTACCGAACGTGACCGAGTCAAAGCCCTGGGTGATCAATGGGGAGTAGATTACGCAGATCTAACAGATATTATAATCCCCGACGACGTGGTGCAGTTGGTCTCCCAGGAGCTTGCCCGTCGCTACAAGATGATTCCTATGGAGGTCATCGGTAACCGGATCAAGATGGCGATGAAGAATCCTCTGGATATCTTCGCCACCGACGAGATCCGGCTGATGACGGGCAAAGAGGTAATCCCCCTAATCGCCCCCGAGGACGATATTCTTGCCGCGATCAATGACAACTACCGGGTCGCTGCCCAGAACCTCAACAATGTGCTCCAGACCTTCCATACCGAAGAGGTGGAGCTCGATAGAAAGCGCCCAGAGGAGCTCGCCGCCGAAGTGGATCAGGCCGAGGCGGAGTCCGCTCCCATTATCCGGCTTGCCAATGCACTGATCTCGCGCGCCGTGCAGGAGAAAGCCTCCGATATTCATATTGAGCCCGGGCGTGAGTCTATTCGCATACGCTACCGTGTGGACGGCATCTTAATGGATGGCCTCCAGGTACCTAAAAACGCGCAAAATGCCCTGGTAAGCCGCTTTAAGATCATGGCGGAGATGGATATCGCCGAGAAGCGTGCCCCCCAGGATGGCCGCATCTCCATGATTGTCCAGGGGAAACACTACGACTTTCGCGTCTCCAGCCTACCCGCTGTCTACGGTGAGAAGATTGTAATGCGGGTACTAGACAAGAGCAATATTAATATTGGTCTGCACCGGCTTGGCCTGCTTCCTCATACTTTTGAGATGTTCGAGTCTATGCTGATGCGCTCCTACGGCATTATCCTAGTCACGGGGCCGACGGGTTCTGGAAAATCAACAACTCTCTACTCCAGCCTGGCAAAAGT
>NZ_JAYUPA010000766.1:0-9899 GCF_043760365.1 Armatimonas sp. | reverse complement strand
AGCTGCGTGCCTGGGCCGATAAGCGCGCTCGCCCGGTGTCCTCGGTTCAGTCCGAGTCCGCCGAGGAGATCCTGGATGCGGAGCTCGACGAAGACGATGCACCGTATCGTATGGACAACCTCGACGACGACGATGCACACTGATGGAAGCGCTTGAGGCGTTTGCGGCACTAGAGGCGAGCTTGGGCGGTGGGACGCTCGGGCTCGCGGCGGTCTGTGCGGGAGAGAGTGTGCTCTATCAAGCGGACACGCTCTTTCCCACAGCCAGCTCCATCAAGATCGCCATTGTTGAGGAAATCTTCCGGCAAGGGCTGGATCTAGCACAGCCAATCACCGTCAGCGAGTCGGACTTTGTCGGTGGGAGCGGCGTGCTGGCAAGCCTGACGCCGGGTGTGACGCTCCCGCTGGGTGATCTGGCAACACTTACCCTCTGCGTCTCGGACAACACGGCGAGCAACCTGTGCTTACGTGCTGTGGGCGGGCCGGAGACGGTGAATGCGCGGCTGGCCACGTGGGGCTGCATCAACACGCGCCTTCACCGTCCGATCAAGTTTCAGCTCCAAGAAAGTGACCCACCGCACACCGCCACCGGGACGCCTGCGGATTTTCTGAGGCTTCTTGCCCAGCTTGGCCCAGAGACAAAGAAACGCCTGCGTATGGTCAGCGACACCGCGATGCTACCGCGCTTACTGGGGGTAAATGCCTACGCGTCGGACTTGCGTGTCGCACCGCCGCCGTTTACGGTTGCCCACAAGCCCGGCGCGGTTTCAGGCGTGCGCAACGATGTCGGCTTTATTGAGCAAGGTGGCAAGATACTCACGGTTGCGATCTTCACCAAAGGCTGTCCTGACCCGCGCTGGACGGTGGAAAATGCCGGGTGCGTCGCCGTGGCGAGAGCCGCTCAATACCTCGCGCAGTATTTCTTAGAACCATGACGGTTGAGCCGCTCACAGGTGGACAGGCGAATACCGTCTTCGCGGTCACCTTCCTCAGCAGCGAGCACAGGCTTATCAAGTCAGCAAGGTAGTATTGTCGTATGACACCTGAGACCACACTACGCGTCGCTCGTCCCACCGACCACTGGGACGAGATTTTGCGCTTCTACCGCGACGGCCTTGGCTTTGAGCTTCTCGGTTCTTTTGAAGATCACGACGGCTTCGATGGCCTGATGCTGGGCGCTCCGGGTGCGCCCTATCACTTCGAGTTCACCCGCCAGACAGGCCACACGGTCGGGCCAGCGCCCACACAGGACAACTTGATTGTCTTCTATCTCCCCGATCTAGCCCACTGGCAAGCCGCCGTCGCCCGCATGGAAGCGCACGGCTTCGCGCCCGTGCCTTCCTACAATCCGTACTGGGATCGCGTCGGCAAGACCTTCGAGGACGCCGACGGCTACCGAGTCGTGCTACAAAACGCGGCGTGGCCCCTATGACACCTGAGCAACGATTAAAACGTATTCGCTTCTGGCTGGCCGTGTTTATTATTGGGCTGGTGCTCTCAGGCGTAACAGCATTCCCTCTCGTCTGGGAGCTGGGGCTCTTGGTGCGCTGGTTTGGTAGCGGCGACAGTGCGCTTGCAGTGTGGCTTCGAACCGTGTACACGGGGCTGGTGGAGACCGACAAGCACTACCCGTTTCTGGCTTACGGCACAGACTGGCTGGCGTTTGCGCATTTAGTGATCGCCGTGGCGTTTATCGGGCCGTGGCGCGACCCGGTGAAGAACATCTGGGTGATCGAGTTCGGGTTGATCGCCTGCGCGATGGTGCTGCCTCTCGCCTTGATCGCCGGGCCGCTCCGGGGGATTCCTTTTGGCTGGCGGCTCATTGACTGCGCTTTCGGTGTCTTTGGCGCGATCCCTCTGTGGCTGATCCGACGCGAAATTCAGCAACTTTGCTAGATAGGCTTTAATTCAGCATCTCCCAATCATTAAGATCAGGAGAAGCTACCATGATGCCCTATATTTTCTGGTTCGCGCTCATCGCGGCAGTGGTGATTGCTCTGGTGAGCCAGCACCAGCGCACCAAGTATGAGGAGTGGCCGACAGACAATACGTTCTGACGGCCCCTCTTTGTAACTCTTACAGGGTTTGCCACTGGGAGGAAACAGCCCAGGAGGATATAGCCTTGCCCTTAACCAACTCTTACAAGCATGACGGGCTATGAAATTTTAAGCGATGCGCAGGTGCAGAGCTTTTTAGACAACGGCTATCTGCGGGTGAAAGACTGCCTTGATCCAGAGCTGGCGCAGCAGTGGGTCGAAGACGGCTTTTCCCGCTTGGGCTACGATCCGCGCGAGCCGGGCACCTGGAAAAAAGACATTGTCTGGATGGACCACCACCACAGGCTCCCCGTGCGCACGCTGGCCCCGAAAGCCTGGGGCGCAATCTTAGACGTGATCGGCGGCGAGGAGCGGCTAGAGACGCAGGTGATGCAAATCGAGTCGGCGCACTTTAGCACCATTAATTCGTTTTTCTGGTCGGATGCCTTTGTCGCCAACTTCCACCGGGGCGCGGATCAGCCCTGGCAGCCCCCGTCGGCGAGCGTGGGCGGCTGGCACAAGGACGGCAGCTACTTCCGGCATTTTTTGGACTCGCGCGAACAAGCGCTTCTGACGATTGTCCTCTGGTCGGACATGCGCCACCAGGGCGGCGGCACGTTCATCGCCCCGGACTCCGTGCGTGTCATTGCCAAGCTCCTCGCCGAGCACCCCGAGGGCATCGCCCCCGGCGACTTCGACTTCCAGAACTTGATATCCCAGTGCCAGCGCTTCGAGGAGCTAACCGGCGAGGTGGGAGACTTTATCATCCTGCACCCCTTCATGCTGCACGCATCGTCGCAGAACACCCTGCGCCGCCCGCGCTTCATGACCAACCCACCCGTGGTCTTACGTGAGCCGATGAACCTCAACCGCGCCCATCCTGAGGACTTCTCACTTTTAGAGCGCGCCACGCTCCACTATCTCGGCAAAGAGCGCCTAGACTTCGCGCCCACCGCCCCCCGCGAGTCCTACTGGTGGCCGGTGTAACCTCTCCCCAACCCCTCTCCCGGGCGCTCGTTCCTCGCTGGGAAAGGGGCTTTCTGGTACGATGGGTTCACTGCTTATTGGGGAGGCTTGTATGACACGTATTCTTCGGCACAACGAGGTTCCAACGCTCTTTCGAAAAGAGGCGTTCACTGCCGACGACCTTGCGGTGGCGGTGAATTACTTCGTAGCGCGAGGCGAGAAAGAAGCGGCGAAAGAGCTGGCCCGACTCGCTCCCGATGCCTTCGATTATAAGACACCCCTAAAGGAGCGAATCGCACGGGGCTTTGAGCTTCATGATCGGGTTGAATGGGTTCTCCGAATTCTCTTCCTTCCTAGGAAGGCACAACCCCTGCGCGAACCTCGCTATGGCGGTCTGAGCCTCCCAATCCTCACGATGCCCCTCACTCGCTGGCCTCTCTATCCAGTGGCTGCCTCAGGAGGTTCTTACTTTGTTTTGAGCGAGGGATATATGCTGGGTGGGAGCCCAGAAAACCCCCTGAAATATCTGAAGTACTGCCAGAGGGAAGGGCGCTTCCGCACGCAGCCAGTTCCAGTGCCCACACGGGAGCAAGCGCTGAAGAAGGAACCGTCTGGGATTACTTAAAGGCCCAAGCAGATTCGATTCCTATCTAGCCCGGCACGGGCTTTGTGGCCGAAGGCCGTTGCAGACGCTGGTTTCAACCGGCGGCTATAGAGCGGACTCGCTTTTTGGTGACCTTTCGGGCACAATGGACTCCATGGAAGAACACGGGCCAGAGCTTCTCGCGACCCTCACCACGATGCAACGGAATACCGTGGACACAGAGGGTTGGATCACGCCGCTTCGGAAGACTCTCAACGACATTGAGGCGGAGGAGGCGACGTGGCAACCTGCACCCGACGAGCGCTCAATCTGGGAGATTGTGCTGCATGTGGAGGCGTGGACGGACTGGGCGGTGCACTTTCTTCGCGGCGAGGACACCGATGTCACCGACTGGCCGCCGGTTGGCACGGAAAGCTGGGCGGCGACGCAGCAGCGAGTGGCATCCTCGCTGGCGGCCTTTGAAGACGGGATCGCCGCCGTGAGCGCGGCGTCGCTCTTTGCGTCGCCCACCCCGAGTGTCACCCCGACCAGCCGTCTGCTGGGAATCGCCAGCATTCTCGTGCACAATGCCTACCACGCCGGGCAGCTCACCAAGCTACGGGAGCGCTACCGCAGCGTACTCGTTGTTGACGGCTTGCACTAGGGCTTTCATGTAGGCAATCGAGTACGCCAGACCGGGACGGCTTCCGCCGAGCATCTGGGGGATGTGGTCGGGAATGATGCAGCCGTCGTACTGCACTTCTCGCAGGGCACGCATCACCTGGTGCATGTCTTGGTAGCCGTCGTCAATAAACGTCTCCTGCCAGGGCTCCGGCATCGGGTTGCTGACATTGCGGAAATGGACTTTAAAGAGCTTCTTCTGCGCCGCGAAGCTCTTGATCGCCGCAATCACATCACAGCCCATCCCAACCGTGCCGCCCTCCAGCCAGCACCCGACGCACAAACAAACGCCGATGTAGGGAGAGTTCGCGATATCGAGCGCCCGCTGGTAGCCCGCCACGTTGCCAAAGATGCAGCGCGGAATCCCGCCCAACGCGTAGACCGGGGGGTCGTCGGGGTGGATGCCGATACAGACCTTGGTCTCCTCGGCCACCGGCACGACTTGCTTGATAAAATACGTGTAGTTGTCCCACAGCTCGTCCTCGGAGAACGCGCGCCCGTGGGTCAGCTCGCCCTCGAACACTTTTTCGATCCAGTGCCCTTTGGCGTTCTTGATGTCCAAGACCCGCGCCTGTACGCCGCCACGCCCCGCCGTATGGCCCGTGCTCCAGATGCCATTGCCCATATGGGCGTAGGTGTGGTAGAAGATTCCGGCTTTCTGCAAGTTGCGCAGAAACCCCAGAAACTCCTCGATCTTTTCGTCGCGGCCCGGCAAACCCAGCGTGATCTCAGGGACATTGTGGACGCCATGGTTGCCGATGCGATAGATCTTCACCCCGTACTTCGCCAAGCGCTCACTAAGGCGGCAGTAGTCGTCGGCAGTATGGTGGGCGGGATTGACGATGTTGAGCATCGCCCACTCGACTCCGAGCTGCTGCAAGAACTGCAAGTCCTCATCGCTTGCCTCGGAGCTAACGTAGGTGCCGATCTGAATGCCGGGCTTGGTGCCATAGAAGCCGGGAACCGCCCGGAGCGGATAGGTAATGGCCATATTTCATCCTCGCCCCCATGAATGGGGGCGTCTTTTTATCGTCGCAGGCTCCGACACGAAGGCCGTCCCGGCCATAAGATCGGGATGGCCCGAAGTGGCCTTTGTGTCGGCGAAGCCGTCAATAAGACCGGGTGCCCTCTGGGCGCGTGAATCGGGGCGACTAGTGATTAAACAAAAACTCCTTGGAGTTGAGTAGCGCCCATAAAATGTCCTCCACTTCCTGGCGCTTATCTTTTGCCTCCCGCAGCGACATCACCCCATCAAATAGTTCGTCCTGATCGGGGAGGCGGGTAAGTGAGGCGAGGTAGAGCTCCTGCACCAGCTTGTCGTCCGGCGTCTTGGCCTCGATCAGCTTAGCGATGCGCCCGTCTTTAGCGGAGAGCTTCTGGTTGATGCCCTTGCCGTTCATAAAGTGCAGGAGCTGCCCAAGGTTGGGAGCCTCTAAGCGCTCGCACTGGCAGACGATATTTCTCGCGGGGCGGCCAAACAGATCGAGAAAATACGAGCCCGCTGTGGTGTCTGGCAGCTCGGTGGCGCGCATCCCGGCGGGGTAGCCGCCGAATTTTTCGAGCACACCGGTCGCGCTTCCTACGGCATCCAGAAGCGGCTCGGCATCAAGGCGTTTAAAGAAATAGTGCGAAAAATAGCGCGTGTCGGCGACATTGATCTTGGTGGGAAACGCGGTGCGCTGGTAAGCACGCGTGGACAGAATCGTGCGCATCGTGTGCTTCAGATCGTAGCCGTGGTTGACAAAATCCGCGGCAAGCCAGTCTAGGAGGGCTGGGTTTGTGGGCGGATTCGTGACACGCACATCGTCCACCGGATCAATCAGGCCCTGTCCCATAAAGTGCTTCCAGAGGCGGTTGACCAGGACTTTGGCAAAGAAGGGGTTCTTCGCATCGGTGAGCCAGTCCGCAAAGGCCAGCCGCCGATCGCCCGTAAATTCTTTGGGGAGAGGAGCGCCGTCTAGGGCAGTCGGTGTCATCACTTTCCCGGTGCGTGGATGCGTCGTTTCACCGGACTTAGTGGTATAGATGATCTTCTCGTCGGGAGCCTCGCCGTTTTTGGTCTTGACACGCGAGAAAAACGCAGCGAACTGGTAGTACTGGTGCTGCTTCCACTTTTCATACGGGTGGTTGTGGCACTTGGCACAGGCGATGCGCACTCCCAGGAAAACTTGAGAGGTGGTCTCGGTAAGCGCATCGGGCGTGGAGGCGGCGCGGAAGTAGTTGGCCGGGCCATCATCGTAGACACTGCCCTGTGCGAGAAGCAGCTCGCGGGCCATGGCGTTCCAGGGCTTATTGGCCGCGACACTGTTGCGAATCCAGCGGTTAAGTGCTGTCAGGCCTTTGTCACCCAGCACATTGCGGTTGCTCCGCAGCAGATCGCCCCACTTGAGAGTCCAGTAGTCCACGTACTCGGGGCGCTCCAACAACCTCCCCACGAGCTTGGTGCGCTTCTGTGGATCGGTGTCTGTCAGAAACGCACGGGCCTCGCCCGGCGTCGGGAGCAGGCCGATCAGGTCCAGCGAGACGCGGCGCAGAAAGTCCGCGTCTGAGCAGTTGGGCGATGTGTCCAAGCCGAGCGCGGCGAGCTTGTTCTCAATCAGACGATCCACCGTGGTGGGCTGGGTCTGCGGGGCGCGGGGCGCAGCGAAGGGACTCAGCAGCGATGCCGTGGCGACCCGATCCTGGTAGCGAATGAGAATTGCGCCCTCGCCCTTGCCGACAATCTTTGCATTGCCATCGAGCGTGACTTGCGCGACGGAGCCATCACTGACACTGAATAGAGACTCCGCACTCACATCGCGGCGGGTTTTGTCGGAAAAGCTCGCCCAGACGCGAAAGCGCTGTTTTTGCCCCACGGAGAGCGTTCGCACGGCGGGCACGATCTCCAGCCCCGTGACGTCGGGCTCCTCGGGCAGAGGTTTTGGCATTCCCGCCGCGATCCAGTCGGCCAGGAGCTTATGGGCGGGCGAGCCCGCCTCAAAGAGCTGCCCGCCTTTATGGCTCACCAGCATCGTCGGTTTACGCAGAAGCAAGCTATTCTCCGGCTGGGCGGGCGACACACGGCGGCCTGCGGCGGCGCGGGTGATGCTCTCGTAGTCGGCATCGGGATCATAGCCCTGAAGCGAGAGCTTGAAGCCGCCCTTGCCCTGCTGTGCCCCGTGACAGCCGCCCTGGTTGCAGCCGTAGCGCGTGAGAAGCGGCATCACGTCTGACCGGAAACGCGGCGGCTTGGCCCCCGCGAGGCCTGTCACAGTCACTGGGATCATCAGTATCTGCCCGTTTCGCGTTGCCGTCAGCACCGTCGCGCCGTCTTTACGTGGCCAGAGCGTGCCGTCTTTAAGAACCGCAAGGCTCGGATTTCCCAGCGCAAGCTTGACATCGCCGGTCACATCCCGCCCATTTTCCTCAATCAGCACCCGCGCCGACGCGTACGCTCCACTGAGCGCAATCGCCTTCTCGCCGCCCGAAAATGCCAGTGTGGATTTGGACGGGGGCGGAGCGCTATAGCTCAGCGCCGCCAGCCCAAGCAATGCCCCGCTGCACAACAACTTTCTCATAAACGAATTATACCGTTTTCGCTCCCATGAACGCGCCCAGAGGGCACCCGGTCTTATTGTCCTCATGCTTCGGACACAAATGGCGTGCCGCCCATGGCCCGGAGGGTCTTCGTGTCGGAGCCTGCGACGTCAATATCACGCCCCCGTTCATGGGGGCGATTATCGGGGCGATTCACGCGGTAAAATAAAGCGCTATGCCAATCTACGAGTACCGCTGCAAGTCCTGTGAGCGCAGCTTTGAAACCCTCCGCGGCTTCTCTCAAAAAGACGAGCCCACCGCCTGCCCCGCCTGTGGGACACCTACCAAGACCCGCTTACTCTCCGTAATCGCCGCGACGAGCCATGGAGAAAGTGACGGCGGGGATTGTGGCTGGGATGCGGGAGCCGCCGCCTGTGTCCGCCCTGGCTGAGCGCTGCCCACCCGGCGCTGATCCGTGTGATCCGCTTTTTATTTTTTGATTTGCACCGCGATACAGATTTCACCATGCCTGAAAAACGTTACTACATCACCACGCCTATCTACTATGTCAATGGGGTTCCCCATGTGGGGAGCGCCACGACCACACTTCTGTGTGATGCCCACACACGCTATCGAAAATTGCGCGGCGACAACGCCTACTTCTTAACGGGCACCGACGAGCACGCGCAGAAAGTCGCGGATGCCGCCGTGAAGGCGGGCAAGACACCGCAGGCTTTCGTGGATGAGGTGAGCCAGCGCTTTGTGGAGTGTTGGGAGTATCTTGGCATCAAGTACGATAGCTTCATTCGCACCAGCGAGGAGCGCCACAAGAGAGTCGTCCGCGAAGTTTTCTCCAGGCTTCAGGCCAGCGGCGATATTTATTTAGGCGTCTACGAGGGCTGGTACTCGGTGGCCGACGAGACATTCTTCCGCGACACCGATGTGGACGAGAACGGGATCGTCAAAGAGACCGGCGCAAAAGTGGAGCGCATTCAAGAGGAAGTGCACTACTTCAAGCTCTCCGCCTACGGCGCGCGGCTCAAGGCGCATATTGATGCCCACCCCACTTTCTTACTGCCCGAGACGCGCCGCAACGAAGTGCTGGCGATGATCGAGGACGGCCTGCGCGATATTGCTATCAGCCGTAAAAACGCGGGCTGGGGCATTGTGGTGCCGGGCGATCCTGAGAAAGTCTTTTATGTCTGGTTCGATGCGCTTATCAACTACTTAAGCGACACCGGCTGGCCGGAGAGCCCCGAGTGGAACACGCGCTGGCCCGCGGATGCACACTTGATGGCAAAAGAGATCTACGCGCGGTTTCATGCCACGTTCTGGCCCGCCATTCTCATGGGGCTAGGTCTGCCGCTCCCCAGGCATGTGGTCGGGCACGGCTGGTGGACGGTGGGCGGTGAGAAAGGTAGCAAGAGCAAGGGCAATATTCCCGAACCTAAAGCCGTGGTAGACGCGCTGGTTGCCGCAAGTGGGGCATCGGAGAGCACTGCAAAAGATGCGCTACGCTACTATTTACTGCGCGACATCCGCTTTACCGACGACTCCGAGTTCTCGCTGGAGCTGCTCGCCAATCGCTGGAACGCCGATCTGGGCAACGACTTTGGCAACGTACTCAATCGCATCTTGAAAGCGACGTACTTCAATGGGGTGGTTCCCGCAAACGCCCCGCTCGATTCCGGACTCACGGCGCTTGCTGCCGAGACCGTCGCGGCCTACACGAAAGCCCTGGAGCGCTTCGACTGGGGCAGTGCGCTGGCCTCGGTCTGGCCGCTTCTGCGCGCGGTGAATGTCTACCTAGCACAAAAGGCCCCGTGGAAAGCGGCCAAGGCGGGCGAGACGGAGGCCGTCGCCGAGGCCGTCTACAATGCGCTCGAAGGCGTCCGCCTGGCAACCTATCTGCTCTCGCCGGTCATGCCCACCATCGCGGCGGAAGTGGCCCAGCAGCTCGGCCTCGCCTCACTCACCGACGGCACCTGGGAAGAGAGCACACGCTTCGGCGCTCTGCCCGGCGGCATCAAGACCGGCGCGCCCTCGCCCCTCTTCCCGCGCGTTGATACGAAAATCTTAACTTTAACGGAGAAACCCTTGGAAACAACACCCGCGCCC
>NZ_JAYUPA010000765.1:0-3459 GCF_043760365.1 Armatimonas sp. | reverse complement strand
CGCTGCCAGAAAACCCCGTCAGTGTGTTGTATTTCGGATGACGCGGATTGGCGACTAGACTGCGGGCAACTTCGAGTGCTTTTTGCGGCTGGCCCGTGAACTCAAGGCTCTCGGCGAGCCACTGGTTGTTGTGAGCGTAGTTAAAGATCTGGTCGGGGATGATCTGGACACGACCCATGTGCGCATGATCCACCCGCGCCGATGCTTCTTGCGAAACAGCGGCATCGCCGTAGCGCTTGAGCTGGGTGTAGATATGGCCTTCCATGTGCCACATGTGAGCACTTGCCTGCTCCGCGAGCCCGGACTTATGCGCAGAGTCTAGGGCATTCTCGTTATTTGGCTTGTCCCAGAGATGGATTCTATAGTGGTGGATCGGGTGCATCGGATTGACGACCAGCACCTCCTGGGCCAGTCGCTCCACTTCGTCCTGGCGTGGCTTATCGAACGCACGCTCTTGCAGCTCATGGGCAAGCTGCGCTGTGGCCTCAATATCTAAAGGATAATCGGCGACCAGCTTGCGAAGCGTCGCAATATAATCGTCGTTTTTATTGTTTCCAAAGAAATTGATGGCCTCTATATAGCCCTGCTCACGCGGGTTAGCCTTGTCACGCTTCTCTTTGGCTTTCTCGGCGAAGCCCTTGGCGCGCGTTCGGTTGTTCACATTGGCGCGAGCCATACCCCAGTAGGCCATGGCGAACTCGGAATCGAGATCGGCAGCTTGGCGAAACGAGCGCTCGGCCTCGAAGTACCAGTAAGCATGAATCTGGGCGACTCCCTGCTCGAAGAACTTCTGTGCCTGCTTGTTTTTCGTGCTGGTGGGGAACTCAATCTTTGGGATTCCCTTCATCAGCACAGCCTTCTGGCGCGGTCCCTCATTGAACATCTCACCTTGCATGGAGTGCCCAAACGCGGGTTTAACCGGCTCCTGCGCACGGGCAAACGTCGTCACGCCGCTAACACCAATGAGAGCAAAACAGGACAGTACGCATCGTTTCATACGGATTCAAGTTCCTTTGCTAAATTGTACCCTGTCTGCATCCGTTGTGCAGGGGTAAATCTAGACTCCGGTGCTGAATTGCGCACGGTGGATTTCATCTGCGGCACGCAACCCCGACTCGATTGCCCCCTGAATCCAAGCATGGGTGAGCGACGTGTGTTCACCTGCGAAGTGGATCCGCCCCTCGGGCGCGGCGATGTCGTTGTGCAAAAGGCTCTGCTGACCTGGTGTAAAAAGCGCGAACGCCCCGCCCGCATAGGGGTCGTGGTGCCAAACTTTCGACGTGCCCACCTCAAACTCCGTGGTAATCTGCGGGTGGATCTCGGCCACATCATCAAGCGCCTGCCGGATACGTTCTTCGGGTGAAAGCGAACCCCAACGCTGGGCGTCTTCGGACCAGGTGTAGCTCGCTAATAATACACCGCGTCCCGTTTCACGCCCGTGATCTGGATAGTAGAGGTTGCGAATGGGCAGGTCGGTGATGGTTCCACCGCCGACAATCTCCTCGTCCTCCCAGAACCGACGGCGACACTGAAGCAGGATCTTCGCGGAGGCATCGTAGTAGAGTTGTCTAATTGCGCGTTGTTTTCCCCGTGAGAATGGCTTAGGAGTTTCGATGTGCCGGAGCACTGGAAACGGTAATGTCATCAGAACATAGTCCGCCACGACGGCGGCGTTCCCGGCGGTAGTACGGTAGGCTACCGTGACGGAATTTTCCTTTTGATCAAGCGCGGTCACGTGCGCACCGTAGCGAATCTGATTTGAAAGTTCGGGAAGAAACGCACGTGGCAACAAATCCATGCCGCCCTCAATCTCGAGCATATCGGTGTAGTAGCCGCCCAGCTCTTCGCGCAAAAGCTCGAGAAACGACGCGTTCATCAACGCTTCCTGATTGGAAAGCAGGCCAAAAATCTCGATCGCGCCCTCGGACCAGCGATTTCTTTCGAGAAATTCACGTGTGGAATAGCTGTCGTACTCGGCGACGATCTCGTCCCAGATACCACCGTTTTCGCGTAACTGGGTTGCGATCGGGGCAAGCGCCGTCTCCCACCAGTGCGCGAACTTCCTGCCACGCTCATGCTCGGCCAGAGTGTCGCAGAGCAGATCCGGGTTACACTCGACATCAGCAATGCGGCGCTTTTGTCCGTGGAGATAGTAATATGCCTGCGGATTGCTCGCCGTGAATGGAGAAACACGCAGCCCAAAGCGGTGGAGGTAGGAAAGCGTCAAGACGTGCGACTTAGGAATCCGCATCGCGCCCGCCTCGGCATATTGGCCCTCCGTGAACGGATCTCGCAGTGTCTGAACCCGCCCACCCACCCGTGATTGGGCCTCCAGAATCAATACCTCGTGCCCGGCGCGCACCAGCGTCTGGGCCGCGACGAGCCCCGCCATGCCCGCTCCAACCACAATAATTTTCTTTGGGCGAGTGGTACGCGGCTGCAATCCATTTTCGGCGATCTGGAGCAAATCGAAAACAGAGGGCGTTGTGTTTCCAGCTTCCGTTAGCATAACCCTCACTTCTCTTACCTACGGCTGTTTTCCTGCCTGGGTAGCGGTCGTACAGCGGTTAATATCTTGTTTCCTGTGAGTTTTCGCGATCAACTAGTAAATTCCTTCCGCGATCCCCAGTAGCTCACGCGTTTCCTGGTCAGGCGACTCAAAAAGCGGGCGCATCAGGCCGTCTTTGGGGCGATCGCCGAACTCAGGGAGCTGTATCCAAGTAGGAGTGTAGGGCAGGATCAGCAGGCGGCGAATTGTCCCACTTGGCGTGGTGGGCAGCCCCCGGTGCCAGAGATTACCGTGAATCATCACCACACTGCCTGCAGGGATACTTAGTGCCACTTGGCCGTCGATATCGTCATGAGGGCCGCCCGGAAACTCACGGTCTTCCCAGCGGTGCGAGCCCGGAACAACGCAGACCTGCCCACTTGCCGCATCCAGATCGTCGAGGTAGATCAGCGCATCAATAACATGGGGCAGGGAGAAAAATGCAGGGCGCGGCGAGGGAACCACGCGCTGGTGGATGTGCCAGGGAGTGGCTTGGCCCTGTGCATCGGGCCACGCGATCCGGCCTGTCATCGGGAGCACTTGCACTTGTGGCCCTAGCGTCGCCCGCGCAATCGAGAGGCAGGGCTCCAGCCGAAACAGCTCCAGAAATGCCTCGTGCTTCTCCATCAAGTGCCTCAGAAAGACGCCGCCCCACTCGCGACCTGAGCGGGCCACATGCCCTTCCTGCTCGGCAACTTCCAAGATCGCGCTCCGAAGTCTTTCCAGCGCCTCGCCTTGAAAGAGCCGCTCCAGCACCAAGTAACCATCATCAATGAGCGTCTGAACTTGCTCGGGTGTCGCCTGAACGGTGACCGGGCGCTCTGGCGTGTGGTTGTGGTGGACATGGTAGTTAATCTCGTAGCTCATCGAATGTTGAGTACCTCGTCGCGATACGGCAGGCCGGGTTGTGC
>NZ_JAYUPA010000764.1:0-3462 GCF_043760365.1 Armatimonas sp. | reverse complement strand
GCCTGCCAACACGGCTGGGAGTCCTGGCGCTTGCGACGTTTGTTGGTATTGTTGGCTGCGTTGCCCTTGCCGCGAAACAAAATGGCACCGATGTCGGCTCATTTGTGAGCACTCTGGATTTTGGCAAGGCCTACAGCAAGCAAAATATCAACTACACTCTGGCAGGCGTGAAGCTCAAGATGGGCGACCGCAAGGGCGCAGCCGCCTTGATACAAACGCTCCCGTTCCGCGAGGGAGAAGAAGACCACCAGAGCTACGGAGATCTGCGAACCGATCTCATCAAGGCACAAATTACGGCGGGGGAGTTTCGGGAGGCGCTACGCAGCGCCCAGAACGACAAAGACCTCCTGGTGGCAGTCCTCTCCGCGCAGGGCCAGCGTCAGGGTCTGGATACCACGCTTGCCAACGCCTCATCGCTTCCCGAGCCAGAGCGCTCCACGGCTCTCGCCCCGCTTGTCACACAGCTCGCAGGGCAGGGTGATACCGCTGTGGCGGAGCGCCTTGTGGAGCAGTTGATCCCTACAACCCGTGAGGGGATCTACACCAGCCTGATGTCGGCGTACTACAAAGCGGGCAACTTACCCGCAGCCCTCACCGCCGTTCAGCGCGTCACGGATAAAGCAAAGCAGGAAGCGGATCTCTCGACGCTGGGCAACTCGTGCGTGACGGCGAAAGATAGTGCGGGACTGAGGCGGGTTCTGGAGCTGCTGCCGCAACGGGCCAGCCCGCGCAAAATCGTTCAAGTGGGCACCACAACCCCGTCCGTCACCACCACTTACTTCTCTGCCCGCCAGCAGCTTCTTCAGCAGTCGGTACACTTTTTGGGTTCTCCCGAGGTGTCACTGGAGCTGATTCGCACCTACGCACACCCGGATGACCTCCCGGAGCTTTTGCGTAGTCTCCTCTCAATAGCACGGGGTAAGAAGCAGGGCAATGAGACCACGCAGACCACAGCTCTGGCTCTCCTACGCACACAGACATCGGACGAAGGGAAGAAAGCCTACGATCAGGAAGTACACCAGCTCTTCTACAGCGATCTAGACACTTTTTCCGATCCTCTCGCGCTCGCACAGACAATCCACGACGAGCAAATGCGCGGCCAGGTGCTCTTGACACTCGGCCAGCACTGGCTTGAGCGAGGAAATTTCCAGCTACAAAAGGCCGAACCTGTGCTAAAGGCGCTACGAGTGCTCTCTCTAGACGAAGCGCATCGCAACCACGATTACCTGGTCACGAATGCCATCCAGCGTCTTCAAAACACCCATGATCTTCCCAATGCGAAACGGCTTGCTCAGCAGATTCTCGATCCAGAGCAACGAAAAAAGCTGCTTGATTCTCTGAGCCGAAACTAGAACGCAGGTCTACGGGTGTGCCAGTCGGTGGCTTGTTCGTAGGCGTGGGCCACTTTAAAGAGCAGCTCCTCGGAGAACGCTGGCCCCAGGAGCTGCATTCCTACGGGCAGTTGATTTGTATCAAAGCCACAGCACTGGGAAAGCGCCGGAATCCCGGCTAAGTTGGCCGAGAGTGTGCAGATGTCTGAGAGTTTCATCGCCAAGGGATCGTCGGTTTTCTCCCCGATCCCAAAGGCCGTGGTCGGGGCCGTGGGCGTGATAAGCACGTCGAAGTTCGCAAACGCGTTCTCAAAGTCCTGCTGGATCAGCGTGCGAATTTGCTGGGCTTTTAAGTAAAACGCATCGTAGTAGCCCGCTGAGAGCGCGTAGGTGCCGATTAAAATACGCCGCTTCACTTCCTCGCCAAAGCCTTCCTCACGGCTCTTCTCAAATAAGTCAATGTGGCTGGTGGCGCGCTGCGTCCGATGGCCGTAGCGCACGCCGTCGTAGCGCGCGAGGTTACTGGATGCTTCGGCAGGCGCGACGATGTAGTAGGCGGGAAGCGTGTACTCGGTGTGCGGCAGCGAGCACTCACCGACTTCCGCACCGAGACCACGCAGCACGCCAATCGCGCTCTGCACCAGAATCCGAATCTCAGGCGCGATCCCGGCGGCGAAGTACTCCGTGGGCACACCGATACGCAGGCCCTTGATGTCGCCCGTGAGTGCTTTCGTGTAGTCCGGAACGTCGCGCGGGACGCTGGTCGAGTCGTGCGGATCATGGCCCGAGAGAACGTTCATTACCAGGGCAGCGTCCTCAATGTTTTTTGCAAACGGCCCGATCTGGTCCAGCGACGAAGCAAAGGCGACCAAACCGTAGCGGCTCACGCGGCCATAGGTCGGTTTGACGCCCACGACACCGCAGAAGCTCGCGGGCTGACGGATCGAGCCGCCCGTGTCCGAGCCAAGCGAGAGCGGGGCAAAGTCCGCCGCCACTGCCGCTGCACTCCCGCCCGACGAACCACCGGGCACTTTACTCAGGTTCCACGGATTGTGCGTGAGCTTCAGCGCCGAGTTTTCCGTGGACGAGCCCATCGCGAACTCATCGAGGTTCGTCTTCCCAATCGCAATCGCCCCAGCGGCTTCGAGCTTCTCGACCACGGTGGCACTGTACGGCGGCACAAAGCCTTTCAGAATCTTGCTTGCACAAGTTGTCTCGATGCCCAACGTACACAAGTTGTCTTTAAGCGCGATGGGCACGCCCGCCAGCGGCCCTGGGTCTATCCCCGCCGCAATTTTCGCGTCCACGACATCGGCCTGCGCCAGCGCTTGCTCCGTCATCACCGTGAGAAACGCCCCCACGGCACTGTCTTTGGCTTCGATTCGCGCCAGAAACGCCTCAATGACGGCGCGGGCACTCACTTCTTTCGCCTTGACTTTGGCTGCAATCGCACTTGCGCTCAGGTGGGTCAGTTCCATAGCCTAGTCGCCTCCCAGGACTTGTGGGACGATAAAGCCGCCCATGATCTCATCGGTGTGGCTCGTGAGCGCGAGTACCTCGGCCTGGGAGAGCGAGGGCGTAATCTCGTCTGAGCGCAGCAGTGCCGTCACAGGGACAGCATGGCTCGTGGGCAGGACCCCCGTGGTATCGAGCTGCTGTAAGCGAGCGAACTGGTCAAGGAGGTCGTTGAGCTGGGGGGTAATTGTCGCGATCTCGTCGTCTGCAAGGGCAAGGCGGGCCAGCGTCCCTACCTTGCGGACATCTTCCGTGGTCAAGGCCATGGGGCTATTATACCGTCTCAAAAATTGCTGCCCGTGATTTTTTGTAGCGAGCCGTAACCAGAACGGCCATAATGACGTTAAGCTAGGAGAAGGACTTTTGCTATGTCTGTCTTTACCGAAAACCCTGTTCTCTACAAAGAGATCGCCATGCGCTTTCAACTGCGCCGCCAGTCTAAGGCGAACCGTGTTGTGATCTACTCGATTGTCGGGCTGATCATCCCGCTGTTCTACTGGTTCAGCCTGCGCGCCATGCTCCACGATTACAACGGAGCCCGCGATGCCTTCGGGCTCTTCCTGACAGCGCTAGAGGTCAGCCTGGTGGTGCTTCTTACCCCCGCGATGCTGGCATC
>NZ_JAYUPA010000763.1:0-9945 GCF_043760365.1 Armatimonas sp. | reverse complement strand
GCCTCGGCAATAGGCTTGTCTACCAGCGGGTTGTTGCCCGCCGCGAACGTATCAAAGAAGCAAGCCGCCAGCTCGACAAGCTGCGTGCCGTGCTCTTTAGGCTGCACTGTGGCGAGTGGCAGGAGAACTTTGCTACCTGGCCCCAGCACGTAGGAGACATACGGCCGCCCCGGTGCAACGCCGAATTTTTTCCCAACTTCGCCGCCCGCATCTAATAAAAGGGGGAAGTTCAGCTTCTCACTCTCATAAAGTTCAAGTGCGACGGCTTTCTCGACCGGCGCGACGGCAAAGACCTTCACGCCGATCTTATCGAAGCGCTTCATCTCGTTTTTGAGGGAGCGCAGCTCGGCTCGTACTTCGTCGCTGACACCGGGCAGAAAAACCAGAGCAATCGAGCGCTTGTCGTAGTCCGCCAGATTATGAACCCGCCCAGCTTGGTCGGAGAGCACAAAGACCGGTGCCTTGCTACGCGGCAGGAGCATCGTAATATTTTGCTGCCGATCGAAGCGTGTGAGCGCGTAGATCCCCAGGCCCCCAGCGGCCCAGACCCCGGCGAGAGTGACGAGTAAAGCTTTAACAGGCGGTTTGCGTGTCATGTTTGTGAATCCTTTCACAATGTTACCGCTGCAATATTAAACGCGCAAAGGTTTTTGCCAAGGCAAGCGCGAATAGTGCGCCATGAAAGTAAAGCTTCTCGCGGCGCTTGTCGCACTCGTGCTGGTGGTGCCCTCAGCCCTGGCACAAAGATTTGAGAAGGCCTTTGATGGCACCAGCCTCAAGGGCTGGCAGCTTATCGGTGGCCACGGCCCGGGCTACGTCCCCAATAACGGCGTTCTGACCTGCCCCGCGGATGGCGGCGGCAACCTCTACACGGAGAAAGAGTTCTCCGACTTCCATTTAAAATTCGAGTTCAAGCTCTCCCCCGGCGGCAACAACGGTATCGCGATCCGTGCGCCGCTCCAGGGCGATGCGGCCTATGTGGGGATGGAGGTTCAAGTTCTCGATGATCCCGCCCCGATGTACGCCAAGCTGGAGCCAGGCCAGTACCACGGCTCGATCTATAAAGTCTGCGCAGCGAAGCGCGGGGCACTCAAACCCACGGGCCAGTGGAACAAAGAGGAGATTATCGCCACGGGCCGCCGGATTCAGGTGATCGTCAATGGCAAGAAGACCGTGGACTGCGATCTGAATAGTGTCACGGATCCGGCGACGCTTGCCAATCACCCTGGAATGCTACGCGAGAAGGGCCACATTGGCTTTCTGGGCCATGGCTCGCTGGTGGAGTTCCGCAATATCGAGATTAAAGACACGAGCAAGCCCGTAAAAGATAACGTCGCCCCCAAAGGCTTCACCGCGCTCTTTAATGGCAAAGATCTCGCGGGCTGGAAGGGCCTCGTGGGCAACCCGCTCACCCGTGCGAAGATGGCCCCCGACGCGCTGGCTGCCGCTGAGACGGCCGCCACGGAGAAGGCGCTTTTGCACTGGAGCGCCAAAGAGGGCGTGGTCTGCTACGACGGCAAGAACGATAGCCTCTGCACCGCCAAAGACTACAAAAATTTTGAGCTGCTTGTGAGCTGGAAGATCGGCCCCGGCGGCGACTCGGGGATTTATTTACGCGGCTCGCCCCAGGTGCAGATCTGGGACACGGCACTCACCAATGTCGGGGCGCAGGTCGGCTCCGGCGGGCTTTATAATAACCAGAAGAATCCCAGCAAGCCCACGCAAGTCGCGGACAACCCGGTCGGGGAGTGGAACGAGTTTCGCATTCTGATGGTTGGGGAGCGCGTGACCATCTATCTGAACGGCAAGCTAATTGTGCAGAACGTGGTATTGGAGAACTACTGGGACCGCAAGATCCCCATCTTCCCCACCGGCCAGATTGAGCTCCAGCACCACGGAAACCCGATCTTCTTCAAAAACATCTACGTGCGCGAATTGCTGTAACGGCAATAAACGCCTTAACAAAGCCTCGGACAGCGTGTCCGGGGCTTTTTAGCGGTACACTAAGAGGGCAATGAGCACCTCAAAACCACACCGTCGTCGTACACTCTTCCTGCTCCTGATTAATATAGTGGGCGTTGCCCTGATTGGCTGGAATCTCAGACGGGAACGGATTCCTACCCACCAGATACCGCAGGTGCCAGAGCCCTACCGGAGCCACCTGATTCAGGGCACTTACCCCTCTTCTTTTTCGAGGATAGGCTACCAGGACTACCAGGAGCGCAACCGCTGGCAAGAGCGCCTGAACGCCCGTGTCGGCCCTAGTTTTTCACAGGATGGCAAGTACGTTTTGACGGCTCTCGGGGACACTCTGCGGCTTTATGATGTCGCCTCAGGTAGCCAAGTCCGTGCGTGGTCGCTTCCCACCACGAATCGTCCAGGACAGATCCACCTCTACTCCGTCCCCATGGAGAACCGCTGGTATCTCTGGTGCTACGATCCCTCCCTTGCCCCCGCTGTCTACTCCGTAACACCAGACCAGCCAGATCTCGGTAACCCCCTACCCGGCTTGAACTCCGTGCGCAGTATCTCCCCCTCGGGGCGCTATCTGCTGGGTGACATGCCGTATTCCAGTACGTACGGGCCGGAACCGGCTCTCAAGATGTCCCTCCACGACCGCCAGACAAGGCGGACGGCGGTTCTGGATATCCCCGAGTCCGCGACGCTCACTGCCTATGATCTTCTCTATGATTCCGGAGCCCCCCGTCTCTACGGACGGGATGCAAAGACCCAACAGTTTTACTTCTTCGACCTGGAAACCGGCAAGCGCCTTCGCACACCAGATTGGCTTGCAACAACTGAGTCCCAGTACTGCCGCTTCTTGAAAGACACGGTTCTCACTGCTCATAAAGATGGCACGATCAAGGTGCGCTCCCGGGCCAATCCTGAGCGCGTTCTCAAGACCTATCCGACCGAGATCCGAAACTTTAGCCGCTTGGGGATTACCCAAGATCGAGAGTTTATTATCGTGGAGGGGAGGACATCACTCAAGCCAGGGCAGGCAAACACCTGGTTTTCCAGAGCACTTGATACAACGGGGCAGGGCCGCCATCAAGTGTTCCAGCGTGCCCATCCAACGGCTCCTGTCTCGGGCTCGCGTACGGACGACATCCTGCAGGTCTTCTGGACGGGAGCCTACCACCTCAATCGGAGCTGGCTAAAAGATAGCCACTATCTGCGTGGAGAGTCGTATCTGGGTGATCTTAACTCCCAACAGCAAGTTCCGCTCCGCTGGGAGATTGGTGCATTTGAGGCTGCGATCTCACCCAATAAAGAGTACCTTGCCTGGATAGACAGACACTCGGGCGACCTCATGATCTGGCGAACCCCGTTCGCTATCAAGAAGTAAGTCAATCAAGAACCTTTAACATTCGCCTTGTGCCAGACGGTATAATATCCGTGACTACAGAAAGAGGTCTAGTCTCGCCCACGAAAGAGACCGAAATAGCATTGCACGAAGAAATCATTCTCGCCAAGCGTCAGATCACCGATAACCTGGATCAGATCCTGACCGTTCTCCCCAAGCGGGTGCATAGAGCACTTGCGCCCTATTTGGAAGAGCACTCCGATCTTTTGGAGCTCGTTCTTGACCTAGGACGGCCCGCGGAGGCCCGCTTTGGCAACAACCTCCACGTGGATCTGCTGCCTGCTAGCGACGATCCCACGGACACTGCCAATGAAGTAACGCTGGACGACATTGACCATGTCACCAGCCGTATCTCGGACTTTGGCTTCGACAACCGCGCCGGGATCGAGCGGACGCTCCACCGTATCTCCTGCATCCGTAACCGGGCAGGGCGTGTGATCGGGCTGACGCTACGCATTGGTCGCGCGGTCTACGGCACCGTAGATATCATTCGCGATATTGTTGAGAGCGGGAAGTCCATTCTGATGCTGGGCCGCCCCGGTGTGGGCAAGACGACCAAGCTGCGCGAAGTGGCGCGTATTCTGTCGGCGGAGTTTCGCAAGCGCGTTGTGATCGTGGACACGTCCAATGAGATCGCGGGTGATGGCGACATTCCCCACCCGGCGATTGGGCGCTCGCGGCGTATGCAGGTTAAGCGCCCCGAGGAGCAGCACGCCGTGATGATCGAGGCGGTGGAGAACCACATGCCCCAGGTGATCGTCATTGATGAGATCGGCACCGAGCAAGAGGCCTTCGCGGCGCGCACGATTGCCGAGCGTGGCGTCCAGCTTGTGGGCACGGCGCACGGAAACTCCCTGGAGAATCTGCTCCTCAACCCGACACTCTCGGACCTCGTGGGGGGAATTCAGTCCGTAACCCTGGGCGACGAGGAGGCCAAGCGGCGCGGGACACAGAAAACCGTGCTGGAGCGCAAGGCCCCGCCTACGTTCGATGTGATTATCGAGATCATGGAAGTGGACAAGCTCGCCATCCATCACGATGTCGCCAAAGTGGTGGATAAGATGCTGCGCGGTCAGCTCCCCCGCCCGGAGATCCGGGTTCGCAACACGGGGGGCATTGTTGAAGTAGTGCAGAAAGCCGAGCTGCCACCGGATCGTCCGGGCGAGAAGACGGGTGGCACCTACGGCATGACGTTTGAGCCTGAACCCATCCCCTATTCCCCTTCCCTCTCGGAGGGAAGGGGGTCAGCAATAGGCTCAGAGCGCAAGAGTTTTGGGCAGAGTGGTAAGACTGTCCATCTATTTCCCTACGGTGTCTCTCGGTCTCGGTTAGAGCGGGCGATGGCAAACCTGCGGGTTCCAGGGGTTGTGGCGCGGGACATGAAAGACGCCGACCTGATCATCGCGCTCAAGGCCACCTTCCGCCGCGAGCCCGCCAAGATCCACGAGGCACGCGGCAAGCACATTCCCACGTTTGTGGTACGCAGCAACACTTATATTCAGATTGAGAGCGCCCTGCGAGAAGTCTTCGGGCTTCAGCCCACGGTGCTCCCGACCGATGAAGAGGCCGCGATCTCGGAGGCCTCGAATGCGATTGAGCATGTCCAGGAGACCGGCGAAGCGGTTGAGCTAGCCCCGCAAAATGCCTACGTGAGACGCCTCCAGCATCAGCTCGTCGAGCGCGCCGAGCTAGGCAGTGAGTCCCTTGGCATCGAGCCCCGGCGCCGGCTGAAGATTCTGCCCAACACCACCACTTAATGAAAAACGCACTGGCTGCCCTCTGTGGCCTTACGTTGCTCACTGCGCCTGTCCTCGCACAGCCACGTCCGTTACGTTTGACGTTGGGCGGGGGGCAGCTCACGGGTAACGGGACGTTTCATCTCGGTCTCTCTCTGGATGCGAAGCGCCTCCCACAAAACCGTCTGCTCAGTGTCTACGCCGACAGCAACTTCACGCTAGGCTTCGGTTGTGGGGCAGTTTTCATTCCCAATGCGCCCCCCTCCACTACCTACTCGGGGATGGAGAGTTTTGGTGTCTCGGTGCGCCAGCCCTGGGGCAAGGGCTGGTCAGGATTGGGCATGGGCAGCTACACCACCCACTTCTCAGACTGCGGCACTGCAGACCGCAAAGTCGGTGGGCTAGGTGGGAAAGTCTTTGCCGGCATCGGCGGGGGGTTCTACTTCACCGAGGTTGCTCTTACGCTTCCTTCCGCAACAAAGTATCTCCAGACCAGTATCAGCGTCGGCTTTCGGCTCTGAGCGTGCATCCTGTATAATGCGGCTGTGAATAAACGTGCAGTGACGCCGCGTGCTCTGTTTATCGGGATCGCCTTTGCGCTCTTCTTCTCGGCAGTAACCCCCTACAACGACTTCAAGATCGCCGCGACCTATATCGCCGGGACGCAGTTTCCCATCGGGGCACTTTTTGTGCTGTTCTTTTTTGCCTTTGCCATCAACGCGCTCCTGCGCACCGTTGCGCCCAGGGCGGTGTTTCAGCGCGGGGAGCTCTTGACCATCTGGACACTGATCTTGGTGGCCTCGGGGATTCCCTCGTCGGGGATGATGCGCTACTTTATCCCGGAGATTGTCGCCCACAAAGCCTTCGCCGACGACACCAACAACTGGGATCAGAAGTTCCTCAACCAGCTTCCCGAGTGGACCAAGTTTCAGGACAAGGCCGCCGCCGACGCGTTCTTCAACGGTTATCATAAAGGCGAGGAGCGTATTCCCTGGGAGGCGTGGCGCGGGCCGCTCTTCTTCTGGGGCATGCTGGCAATGCTCTTTCTGATGGCGACTTTTTCGATCTGTGCTCTTCTGCGCCGTCAGTGGGTGGAGAACGAGAAGTTCTCTTTTCCTTTAGTGACACTCCCGCTTCTTATCGCCGAGGACCCGGAGCCGGGCCAGAAAGTCAATGCGTTTTTCCGCAACCCCATGCTCTGGGTGGGGGTGGGTTTCAGCACGCTGATCCACACGGTCAAGGGCATGCACCTGCTCTATCCCTCGATCCCGGATATTAACTTGGAGTGGTCGTTCAACGACTTCCTGACCGTGCGCCCCTGGAACCTGATTGGGTGGTTTCCGGCGCGTATCCTCTTGATGGTGGTTGGGATCGCCTATCTGCTCCCCGCGGAGGTCTGCTTCTCGCTTTGGTTCTTCTTTCTTGTTTTCAAGGCACAAGTGATGCTCTGTGGTTTCTATAACTGGCTCATGCCCGGGCCACAGGGCTACAGTGACACCAATTTCTCAGCGCTACAGGCCTATGGAGGCGGAATCGCGCTGGTGCTCTGGACCCTCTGGACCGGGCGGCGGCACTTTGCTGATATCGTCGAGAAAGCGCTGGGCGGCCCCCGTGCCAAAGACATTGACGACTCCGGCGAGCTGCTCTCCTACCGGACCGCGCTACTCTGTCTTGCCATCGCCTACGGAGGGATCGCGCTCTGGCTGACGATGGCTGGGGTCTCGGTTCTGCTGATTCTGGTCTCTCTGGTCACCATGACCCTCGGGCTGATCGTCATCTCCTGGGCGGTCTGTCAGGCGGGCCTAGTCTTCATGGCGCAGCCCTACGGCTCAATTGATATCTTCGCCTTTCTCTTTGGCACCGCGCCGTTTAAGACCAGTGAGCTCTTCACCATGACCCGGTGGGAGACGATGTTTCTCTTCGACCCGCGCGAGATGCTTCTTCCCTCCCTGATGATGGGGGCCAAGACCACCGAAGGGATGAAGAAAGGCGCTCGGCCGCTCATGGTTGCCATGATCGTCACTGTGCTCCTGGCCTTCGCAGTCTCGCTCTATGCCAGCCTGGCGCTTCCCTACTACAACGGCGGTGGCAACTCACTCAACAATTTGTTCACCTATAAGTGGAGCCCGGAAAAGCCCCTCAACTTCCTGGGTGGCGCAGCCTCGGTGCCGTTTAAGGGCGATCTCACCAATGGTCTGCACTTACTAACGGGCTTCGTGGTCTTCCTGGGCCTGCTGATTCTCAGAGCACAGTTCAACTTTGGCGTGCATCCCATCGGGATTCTCTGCGCGGGGGTCTGGGCGATTAAGATGCTCTGGCTCTCGCTCTTTGTCGGCTGGTTCGCCAAGTCACTGATCCAGCGCTACGGCGGGATGAAGGGCTACCAGCTCTTCCTTCCCTTCTTTCTTGGTCTGGTGCTGGGCGATGTCATCAACTCGGTGATCTGGGTAGGCCTCGGCTACGCCACCAATGTCGGCTACATGGTTATGCCGAACTAGCATCGGCGATTATTCGGGAACCCAAGCGGGTAAAATAGGGTCGTTCAAACCGGGCTTCGTGCCCTAAAAATCACAAGGATAGTTTTTAACCATGCTCGTAGGTAAACCTGCACCAGACTTCACCGCCCCCGCCGCCTTCCCCAATGATAGCGCTGCGGACCCGATCAAGAATATCTCGCTTTCTGACTACAAGGGCAAGTGGCTGATCTTCTTCTGGTACCCCCTCGACTTCACGTTTATCTGCCCGACCGAGATCCTCGCGCTGGCGGATCGCCTAGACGAGTTCCAGGACGTAGACTGCGAGATTCTGGGCGCCTCAACCGACTCTGTCTACTCCCACCGCGCGTGGGTACGCACGCCGCGCAATGAGAATGGGATCGCGGGCACCAACTACCCGATTATCGCCGACATGACCCGCGAGATCGCGGCAAGCTACGGCGTCCTGATCGAGGAGGCTGGGCACTCGCTGCGTGGGCTGTTTATTATTGATCCGAACGGCGTAATCCAGCACGCGACGATCAACGCCAACAACGTCGGACGCAATGTGGACGAAGTAATTCGCACGCTTCAGGCGTTCCAGTCCGGCGGGCTCTGCGCCGCCAACTGGAAGCCCGGCACGAAGAACCTGACTCCGGGAAGCTAAATTCATATGCCCCTGCGAACCGGTTCCCCACTGCCGGAGCTTACTGGCGCGACCGACTGGCGAAATGGCGCGGTGAGCCGAGAGTCTCTTCTCGGCTCGCCCATCTTGATTCATTTCTGGTCGCTCTCTTGCTACATCTGTAAGAACAATCTCCCACGATTAAAAGAGTGGAAAGAGATGTACGGCCCCCAAGGCTTAAAAGTCATCGCGGTCCATATGCCACGCGAGGAAGACGAGACAGACGTCACCAAAGTCGAAGCCGCACTGGAGCAATTTTCGATCACCGATCCCTGCGCTATAGACAACGAGCACAAGCTCTCCGATGCCTTTGGCAACGACCAGGCATGGGTTCCCTACTACTTTCTGTTTGATGCCGACGGCAACCTCAAGAGCCGAGGCGCAGGCCAGGCCGCCGCCGATGTGCTGCAAGGCGCACTGGCACGCCTCTTTCCTGAAGCGTAGAATACCAACACAATGCCAACTCTCAGCCAGCCCCCCACTGTTGCTCTCACGGACAGCCCGTCTCCCTGGCGCTGGACGAGAGAGGCGTGTTCACGGCTAAAAGAGCTGGAGTTTTTGCCCGAGCGCTTCGAGCTGATCGAAGGGGTCATCTACGAAATCATGCCCAAAAACCGCCGTCATGTTCTGGGGCTACGCAGAGTTCGCAACTGGCTCTTTACGATTTTCGGTGAGGATGTTGTCCAGGAGCAAGACCCTATAGAGATAGCATCCGAAGATCAGACTTTCAACGACCCCGAACCGGATATCGCGGTTCTTAGACAGAGCGTCGAAAGCTACCGCGAGCAGGCTCCGGGATCCGCGGATGTTCTTCTCCTAGTGGAAATCTCCGATGCAACCCTCTCACTGGATCGCAACCGGAAAGCGCGGCTCTACGCCCGTGCCGGGATCACCGACTACTGGGCGCTGGATGTGCGAGGGCGGCGGCTCTTTGTCCATCGTGAGCCAGGCAACGAGGGCTATGACTCCGTTTTAGAGTACGCCTCGGATGAGATGGTTGCTCCTCTGGCTGCACAACACGCCACGATTCGAGTGATGGAGCTGCTTCCCTCCACAGAATTCCCCCAAGTAACTGACTATGATAAAACCTAAAGCGACACGTGATGAGCACCTGCTCACTCCCCAGCGTCAGCACCGAGGCGAGGCCTGGCCCACCGATTCCTGGCGCGTCTTGCGTATCCAAAGCGAGTTCGTGCAGGGCTTCGATGCCCTCGGGGATCTTGGCCCTGCCGTGACGATCTTTGGCTCCGCACGCACCAAGCACGACGATCCGCAGTATATTGCCACGGTCGAGACAGCGCGTCTGATCGGTGAGGCGGGCTTCAATATCATCACAGGCGGCGGCCCGGGGATCATGGAGGCGGGCAATAAAGGCGCAATAGAAGCAAACGTTCAGAGCATCGGCCTGAATATCGAGCTGCCTTTTGAGCAGCACGTGAACCCGTACTGCACGGAGACCATTGATTTCCACTACTTTTTTGTGCGTAAGACCATGCTGGTGCGCTACGCACAAGCGTTTGTGATCTTCCCTGGCGGCTTTGGCACACTCGATGAGCTGATGGAGTCTCTCACGCTGATTCAAACCGGCAAGATTCACAACTTCCCCGTGATTCTCGTCGGCACGGAGTTCTGGGGCGGGCTGGTGGCGTGGCTTAAAAACTCCGTACTGGTGCAGGGAAAGAT
>NZ_JAYUPA010000762.1:0-3468 GCF_043760365.1 Armatimonas sp. | reverse complement strand
TCTGCATTGGGAGCATGGATGCCCCACGCAATCTCAAGCGTATTTTAACCAGCCCCGAGCTCATCTTCGCCGACTGGTGCGGCGGAAAACGCGTCTAGAGTAGGCAATGACCCAAAAGGGCCTCGCCAAAGCCGTTCATGAAGACGACCGACGAAGCCCTCTGTGACTACGATTACGCCGCTAGCGGGTTCCAGTCGCGGCCGTAGAGCGGCAGGACGCGGAAGTTGGCATCGCTTGCGCCCTCGCCATGGAACTGGCAGGCATCGGCGTTGAAGCTGAGAACTTTTTTGGGCTGCCACGACGCGATATTGCCCATCAGGACGATCTCGGTGAGCGGACCGGAGTAGCCAAAGTGGGTGCTACACTTGCCCGGAGTTGAGCCGTGGCCGGGGATACGGCCCAGCGCGACATCTACCCACTCGTGGTAGTGGCTCACCGACTCCACTTTGGGCGGGAGTTTCTCCACACGCTTGCCGCTGTTGTCCCACACAGAGGGGGTCGCCCAGTGCGGCACGACCATCTTTCCGTGCTCCCCAATCACGACCGAACCGGTATTGAGTTCCTCAAACAGCTCAGGCAGGAGGCTCTTGGCGGGGCGCGTGTCGCCGTGGTACCAGTGCAGAGCGACGGTGCGCGCCGTGTTGCGCGTCCCCGCGAGCTGCCAGGTAATATGGGCGTTGTAGGGATAGTTCAGCACATTGGGCGGAGCCTCCAGGTGGCTCACCACCGAGAGTGGGGTCGTCAGGCGCGTGCCCGCAAGCACGGGGTCCAGAATATGGCAGGCCATGTCGCCCAGGGTTCCCGTGCCAAAGTTCTGCCAGCGCCGCCAGTTGCCCGGGTGAAACTCTTGAGGAATAAAGCCCACTTTCCGGCTGACACCACAGTAGAGGTTCCAGTCCAGATTCGCGGGAGGAGGCTCGGCCATGCGCGGGGCAGGGACACCGCCCCAGCCCTTGCCACAGAACGAGTGGATCTCCTGGATATTTCCCAGCACCCCTGCCTGGAGCCAAGCCATCGCAGTGCGGTAGGAGCCTTCGCCGTGGATCTGGATGCCCATCTGAGTGGCGGACTTCGGATGTTTTTCTGCAGCCAGACGCATTGCGCGCGCCTCACCGACCCCGCGGGTGAGGGGTTTCTGGACGTAGGCATGGCGGCCCAGTGAGAGTGCCTTCAGCCCCACGGCGGCGTGCATGTGATCCGGTGTGGCGCAGAAGACCGCATCGCACTCCACAGTATTGAGCAGCTTCGTATAGTCGGCAAACCGCGCCGACTCAGGAACACCGTAGCGCTCCCCAAAGCGTGCCTGTGCTCCCTTGTCCGGGTCACAAACCGCGACAATCTTCACCTCTTTGTGCGAGGCGATATTGGGCACATCCCCACCCGCTTGTCCCCCACACCCCACCAGCGCCAGACGAAATGGCATGAAAAAATCCTCCTGCACTCACCATTCGGTGTGTACCGGAGGATTTCCTTTATCGAAGCGAGGGTCTTACCGGGGGCCGTCGGCGAGAAACGCCTGCCAGCTTGCAGCATCTTGTGCCAGCTTCAGCTTGGTGTAGCGCTGCCCAAAACCATTGGCCTGCTCAATATCAATCGTTTTATAGCGATTTGGGGTGGGCAAGAAGGCGGCGATTCCCTGAGAGTTTGGCGTGAACTGCTTCGTCGTGACATTGCGGACAATCGCCGCCTTCATCGCGGCGCGTAGTGCTGCCGTCTTGCGCTTGAGCTCCGCATCATTGACCCGGACCTCAAGGCGATCCAGGAAGTGCAGCAGGTCTTTATTCTCCGCGTATTCGTAGGACTGGGCATCTTCCCGTGCCAGGCTGATCTCGGTTGCTGCGCTCACTTTAAGATCCAGCAGAGTCGCGCCCAAGTCGTTCATTGCGCTAACAATCGGCGCGATTTTTGTCGTCTCGATCACGGACTGCGTAATGCCGTACTGGTTGGCAAAGCGCGTTGCTGTGTCATCCGCGTAGTGAATCGCCAGCTCCCGGCCGTCCATCAGGGGATTGCCTACTAGCTTGCCAATGGTCAGGTCGTAGGCGTATCCCTCACCGGGAGGAGATTCTTCGGAGCCGACAATGTAATCGGCGGTGCTGCGCCACTCATAGAGCACCTCGATCATCTGCATCAGCGAGCAGTCCACGCTCAGCAAGTCCCACTTCTTCCCCTCGGGATGAACAATGGCCCCTGGTAGCGCAGTCGTGTCAATATGATTGTTTGTGGTGTCGTCGTAGGAGACTCCACGGGTGACGGGTGGCCGCTGTGCACGCGTCTTCACCGAGCGCCAGCCCGCCCCGTGGTTCCAGATCACCAGATTGTAGCGCTCTGCCGGGAATGTCTCGACACCCCAGTTCACAAACTCCTGAAGTATGCTGGCATCGCCCATGTCCACATTATTTTTCTGGGACAGTACCTGTGAGTTGACAAAAGCTTCCTCGCTATCGCGGCGGACATAGAAGCGGCGTGTGTCGCTCCAGTCGCCATTGGAGTTATCGAAGCGCCCCCCGATCCGCTTGAACTGCGTCACAATATTGACATCCGCTGTCGAGCCAATTTTCTCCAGTTGGTTCATGTTGAGAACGCCGTAGGTCTCTAGGTCATTGGCTCCGTTGATGAACACCAGCACCGTCCATTTTTTCTTGGGCTGTACCCCCACACTCTTCTGAACTGTCCAACCCGCCTGTCCGACGACGCGGCCTCCGTCTAGCAAATCTGCCGCCGGAGGAATGACGGTTCCACCGCCCCCTCCACAGCCCGCTAGGGCCAGTGTCATTGCGCTCACTCCCAGCAGAGAGAGTAACTCTTTTCGTGTCATGCTCAACGTCCATCTCCTCATCGCAGTACCTCTACTTCTAGGAATGCCTTTCAACACTTTCTGATACATTCGGCAAGCTAATGCTTCAAACTTCATACCGTGTGTCTTTGTGACAGAGTCTGCGGCTTAACTCTATTATCGGCAGAGTTAGTTCCACAGGCTATAATGAAGTTGGTGTTTCCATCATACCTGGAACAAAACTCGTAAAAATACCTTTTCCGGGTTTTCCATTTCCCAAACAGTATGCCTCATGATTGATGTACAAAAAACAGATAGGTGGGTCTATAAACCTCTCACCCGTACCCGCAAGGACGACGGAAGCCTCTACCACCGTGAGCGGCACGCTGAGGAGGAAATCTACAGGCTTTGCAGCCTCGGACAGCGTACACGAAAAGAAGTGCTTCTGGCGCGGCATCCAGCAGGCACTCCTGACCGGCTTCGGGAAGAGACCTTGGTCTATGCCTTGCGAGAGTGCACAGCGAGAGGCGATGATGAAACGGCGTGGCAGCTTGCGGAACTCTTAACGGAACGTGTGAGCGGGCATATCGCCCGGCAGCTTGCCAAGTGGCGGCTCCCGGAAGCGGATGCGGACGATGTGACGCGGGACTTGTTCGCGCTCCTTTTTGATGCACTGTTCTCACGAGAGCCCT
>NZ_JAYUPA010000761.1:0-3471 GCF_043760365.1 Armatimonas sp. | reverse complement strand
ATGGGGATCTGGATGCTCCTCTCGATTTTGATCACCGCTGTTCTCTGGAATCTAGCGACGTGGTTTATTGGCCTACCCGCCTCAAGCTCACACACGCTAATTGGCTCGATCACGGGTGTCGGGATTACTTGGGGAATACTTGCTCATAAAGATGTCAACCTCGAAAAATTCTACGACACCCTCAAAGGGCTAGCTGTCGCCCCGCTGATTGGCTTCTGCGTGGCCGCTCTGATTTTTCTGGGAATGAAACTGCTCATCAAGCGCCCCGAGCTGTTCCAGTCTCCCGAGAACATGGAAGACCACGCTCCTCCGCCTTGGCCAGTTCGCTTGCTTCTGATTGGAACCTGTACAGGAGTGAGCTATGCGCACGGCTCCAACGATGGCCAGAAAGGTATTGGGCTGATGATGCTGGTTCTGATCGCCCTGATGCCGGGCCAGTTCACGGTCAACCCGAACTTCAACGCCGAGAAGATCGCCAGCACGCTCAGCGTGGTCAAACAGGTCGAGACTCTCGTTGAGCGCCCTGGGCTTGCCAAGGACGAGAAAGCTGCTGAGGCCGACAAGCGCCTACACAAAATTGAGGAGCTTCTTACCAACCGTGCTACTCTCACGGAGCTACCGCTGGCCGACCAAGCCGAGCTGCGTAAAGAAGTTCTGAAGGCCGCCTCCGCACTCAAGAAAGTCGCCAAGATCAAGGGACTCAGCACCGATGATAAAGAGCTGCTTGATAAGGGACAAAAAGACATCAAAGCCACAGTTGAGTTTGTCACTCCTTGGGTAACCGTTGCGGTTGCCATTGCGCTGGGAATCGGGACAATGTTTGGCTGGAAGCGTATTGTCGTGACGGTTGGGGAGAAGATCGGCAAAGCCCACCTGAACTACGGCCAGGGAGCCGCCGCAGAGCTAACAGCGATGCTCACGATCATGGCCGCTGATCGGCTTGCTGCCCCCGTCTCGACGACACATATTCTCTCGTCAGGAATCGCGGGCACAATGGCAGCTAACAAGTCCGGGCTTCAGTTCAAGACAATTCGTAATATTCTTATTGCCTGGGTACTGACTCTCCCTGTGACGATGCTCGTCTCGGGCCTGATTTTCTGGCTTACCGCAGGTCGGTATATCCACTAGCTCCTAAACCAAAAACGCCCCCCTTCGAGCAACCTCGAAGGGGGGCGTTTTTATTTACTCAAACTTACTCGTCGTCGCGGTCTTTGCCGGCCTTACGGCAGATGATCTTGATCGGCGTGCCTTCCAGGCTGTAGGTCTTGCGGATCTGGTTCTCTAAGTAGCGCTGGTACGAGAAGTGCATCAGCTCCGGGTCATTGACAAACAGCACGATAGTGGGCGGCTTGACGGCGGCCATCGTGGCGTACTTGACTTTCAGTGAGCGGCCCTTGGTGTTGTAGGGACGAGAGTCGACGGCATCACGAACGAGCCGATTGAGTTCCCCGGTGGGAATGCGCATCGCATGGTTGTTGGCGGCGGAGATGGCCGTCTCCAAAAATGCACCGATTCCCGTAGATTTCAGCGCGGAACAGTACGCCACGGGGGCATACGGAGCAAACGGCAGCTCATCGCGCAGCTTCTGGGTGAAGATTCGCATGGGATTCTTGCCCGTATTCTCTTCGAGGATACCCTTGCGTCCGACATCCCACTTATTGACACAAATAACGCTCGCTTTCCCGTCCTCATGGGCCATGCCTAGAACACGCTTATCGCCGTCAAGAAGCCCCTCGATGCTATCAATCACGGTAATGGCAACATCGCAGCGCTCGATGGCGCGCTGGGCACGGAGCACGGAATAGTACTCAACGGTGCCCTGGATCTTGCCCGAGCGCCGAATGCCCGCCGTGTCAATCAGCAGAAGGCGCTTGCCCTCAAATTCAAAGTAGGTATCAATCGCATCGCGCGTGGTTCCGGCGATGGGAGAGACAATGGTGCGCTCTTCCCCTAGAATCGCATTGACCATCGAGGACTTACCGACGTTTGGTCTCCCGACAAGTGCGATTTTAATCGTCTCCGCGTCGTCGTCCTCGGGTTGCTCGGGCGGAAATGCGGCGACAACTTGGTCAAGGAGGTCCCCAACACCACGGCTGGAGATCGCGGAGACCGGGTAGATCTCTCCGAGACCAAGGCTATAGAACTCCATCGCCTCCTGATCACGGTTTGGGTTATCGGACTTATTGACCACCACAAAGAGCGGCACGTCCACGGCACCCCGTAGCTCGTTGGCGAGCTCCTGGTCGTTGGGCGTGACCCCCTGAGCGGCATCGCAGAGCATCAAAATGACATCTGCCTCTTCCATCGCGATCTCGGCCTGGATACGCACTTGTGCCTGCATGGGATCGTCTTCGTCCATGCTGATTCCCCCGGTATCAATGAGGGTGTAGTTGCGCCCGTTCCACTCGCCCTCAGCATAGAGCCGATCGCGTGTGATTCCTGGGGTGTCCTCCACAATGGCAATGCGCTTGCCGGTGAGACGATTAAAGAGAGTAGACTTGCCGACGTTGGGGCGGCCAACGATGGCGACAATGGGCTTTGACATAAGGAACCGCCTCCTTTCAGACAGAATTTGGGCCGCCTGGCAATACGCCACGGCGGCCCATCCTGCCAGTATATCACGCCCGCCGCCGTCTCCCCAGCAGTGCTAAACCGGGCAGTAGCAGGGCAAGTGCCGAGGGCTCCGGTGCGCTGGCTCCCGAGAGACGGGACACAGTGAAGTTATCGAACTGGGCGCTCTGGCTGGCGGCACTGTTGTAGTTCCAGGCGTAGCCAAAGTGAGTGAGCGGTGTACTGGTAAAGGTCGTGTCGGCCAAGGCGCTCCCAATCTGCGTCGCATTGCTTGTTGGATCGCCCCACGCACTCGCCCCGTCATCGCGGACGAACAAGCGCCACTCGTTGCTGCTGGTGGTGTAGCTCACCTTGACACTGAAGTAGTTCGCGAAGCCCGCGAGATCCGCAGCACCGCTGGAGATCAGGGTGGTCAGGTTAGTGTCGGCATCCAGGCCACCCGAAAAGCGCACGAGCCGGATCGGATCCGGGCTGCCCGGGTTTCCGTAGGCGATCGCATAGCCACTGGCACTCATCAGGTCGCTACCCGTTGCTCCCAACACGACGGCAAGGCTGTAGGTTCCTGCCCCAAAACCACCCGGATCACTCGCCCGGTTACTCTTGGCATTGAAGCACCAGCTCAGCTCGCCAGAGTTTGTACTCAGTATGCTTTGAAATCCGGTGAAGCTAGTCGTTTCTCCCGTGACAAAGACTCGTCCGCTGGCATTCGCCGCCGCTGTAGCATCATTAGTAAGTCGCAGAAACTGGCTAGAGACGACGCTCGCACCACCGTCGCCTGCTGTGACAGTTGTCAGATAGGTTGTCGGTGCGCCCGTTGTAAGGCTGGCGCGGTTGAAGTCATCGGTAAAGAGAGTCGTTGTCTGGGCCGTTGCGGGCAGGGAAAAGACGAGGCCGCCGGTC
>NZ_JAYUPA010000760.1:0-9971 GCF_043760365.1 Armatimonas sp. | reverse complement strand
CGGCGAGCCTAAATCTTTGCCCACATAGATTCGCTCCGCCTCGGCAGGAGCATGATCCAGCAGCTCGGGCGCGATCAGACGGTCATAAAGCACGACATCTGCCTTTTGGAGCGCCTTGAGTCCCTTGACCGTGATGAGCTCAGGATCGCCTGGCCCGGCACCCACCAGATAGACAAAACCGCTCATCCCAATCTCGTTTTCATCGCCGCTGCGGCCTGGACGTGCTCCCCAGCAGCGATCAGCGCGGGAATCTCGGAGTCCAGCACGGCTTCCCAGAACCTCTGGCGATCTTGGTAAGTGGGCAGCGCGGACTTGACGGCGGGTCTCCACGCCCCCAGAAAGCTTGCCAGCTCGCCTAGTTCCGGGGTCAGAATCTCTTGGGCAATGCGCTCGCGAACTCTTTGGGCCAGTGCCGGGCTACACCCCGCCGACGAGATCGCGACCTGCATCGGGCCGGAGCGAGCAACCGCCGAAAGTATAAAATTACAGAACTTCGGGTCATCTACAGAGTTTCCCAGCCGTCCGTTCGTATCGGCCTCGGCGAAAACGGCACGATTAATCGCCTTGTCGTTGGTCGCTCCAATCGCCACAAACGCATCGGTCTGGTCGGTGGGCTCCCAGCACTTTTGCCACCACTCGAAACGGCCCTCTGCATGCCAGTGTTGTAGCTCTTCGGAGAGCTCGGGAGAGACGACACGGATTTTTGCACCGCTGGCAAACAGCACCGAGAGTTTTTCTCCGGCCACAAAGCCGCCGCCAATCACAACCACTTGCTTGCCGCGCAGGTCGAGGTAGACAGGCTGATAGTGAGATGATCTCTCCATATCAAATCACTGTATCATAAATATTACTATCCCAATAGGGTTAATGGTATTAACTGGAAAGGCTGACGACAAGCTCCGTGCCATCGAGGCGCATCGGGTAGGTCTGGATCGAGCACTCGCCAAAAACAGGCAGAGGGCACCTGCACCGTGGTGAGTGTTTTGGCCCCATCGAGATCAAAAACACCCGCTGTCGGCGCGGCAAGCAGACCCGTCAGAGTATCTTGTTCTGACCTGGACGCCGTCAAAGGCGCGCCCGACGGGGGGCCAGCCAAAGCCTGCTACCAGCCGCTCCGAGATGCGCTGCTTCTTCACCCAGGCTAGGCTGGGGTTCTCGGGAACGGTCTCGTTGCCCTCCGCGAACTCAAAACGCCCGAGCTTTGCCACGGTTCCATTCGCGAGCTTCTTCTGGGTGTAGAGCTGTTTGATAAACAAGCTGCCGGTTTGATTCCCGTTGGCCGATTTATAGGTCGCTCCTAAACCAAGTGCGCCCAAGGGAGCCGGTGCGGCGGCGCGAGTGGCTAGTCCGAGGAGCTGCGTGGATTGCAGCTCTAGCTTGCTCTCGCCCGTCTTGGTCGTCTGTGTGACACCGTAGCGGAGCTGAACGCCGGTGAACGTGTAGGCGTTCTGGTTGCTGCCCGTGGCGGGCTTGAACCAGTCCCAGGCCTCTTGACGAAAGAAGAACCGAAAGGACATGCGAAGATCCTCCAAACGTGACAGTCGGGGGCAGCTTCGCCACAATAAAATCTGTTCAACACCCGGCTTGCGTCTGCGCTTGCCTGATGCTCTAAAGGGTATGGTGGGAATATTTCGGCAGTATTTCCTGACTGCGTCGGCTTGGTTAATTTTTGATTAACGCAGGCTCGATGCGTGCGGCGCAGACTTTAAACTCGGGCATTTTCGAGGTGGGATCGAGGGCAGGGTTGGTCAATAAATTCGCACGCTGGCGGCCTGCGTAGTGAAATGGCAGAAAGATCGTGTCCGGGCGTATGGTGGCCGTCACCCGCGCCGGGACAGTGGCCTCACCGCGCCGGGTTATCACTTTGATGCTCTGACCATTGACGATGCCAAACTGCCGTGCGAGGGTGGGGTGTAGCTCCACAAAGCCCTCGCCTGCGGTTGTGTTGAGTGAGGCTACTCTGCGGGTCTGGGTACCGCTCTGGTACTGCTGCATCACGCGCCCGGTGGTCAGATAGAGTGGGAAAGCATCGTCGGGCTCCTCGGCAGACGCGCTATGGGCGATGGCGTGAAAGCGTGCGCGGCCATCGGCATGCGCGAAATTTCCCGTGAAGAGTCGGGGCGTTCCAGGGTGCTTAGGATCGTCGCTGGGGCAGGGCCAGAAGACGCCGTCTTGGGCGCGGATTTTTTCGTAAGTAATCCCCGAGTAGTCCGCAGGTGCCCCGGAAGTCGCCTGGCCCAGCTCGGTAAATACCGCCTCGGGCTCACTGGTCGGGAAGCGCTCGGCGTGGCCTAGGCGCTCGGCGAGCGCGATCAGCACCTCGGCATCGGTTTTCACGCCCTCGGGCGGAAGCTGTGCTCTTTGACGCAGTAGCACGCGGCCCTCTAAGTTGGTCATCGTGCCGGTCTCCTCGGCCCACTGCGCCACGGGCAGTACGATGTCGGCGATCTGGGCGGTCTCGGAAAGAAAGAAGTCGGCGACGACAAGAAGATCTAGAGACTTGAGTTTTGCCTCAATATGTGCGGCGCGCGGCGCGGAGATCACGAGATTGGAGCCAAAGACAAGCAGTGCCTTGGGGCCTGTCTCGGTTCCCAGCGCATCGAGCAATTCGTAGGCGGAGAGCCCTGGCTGTGGCAGCGACTCGGGAGTGACGCCCCACAGCGCGGCGATGCGCTCTCGTGCCTGCGGATTGGTGAGGGGCTGGTAGCCGGGAAGCTGGTCGGTCTTCTGACCGTGCTCGCGCCCCCCCTGACCGTTGCCCTGCCCCGTAATCGTGCCCCAGCCACCCCCTAACTTGCCCACTTGCCCTAGCGCCAGCATTAAATTAATCGAGGCTAGCGCATTGTCCACGCCCTTACTCTGCTGCTCCGCCCCCCGCGCCATGAGCGTCATCGCAGTGGAGGCCACGCCCAGAAGTCGTGCTGCCTCCTGGAGGCGGCACGTCGGGACGCCGGTGATGCGCTCGACGCGCTCGGGCCAGTAGGCGGCAACCGTGCGCTGAACCTCGGCAACGCCGGTGGTTCGCGTCGCGATATAGTCCAAATCGGCCCAGCCCTCAGCGAGAATCAGATGCAGCAAGCCCAGTAGGAGCGCCGTGTCTGTTCCCGGCGTGAGCTGTAAGTGCAAGGTCGCGCTCTGCGCCGTGGGCGTGCGGCGCGGGTCGGCGACGATCAGCGCTCCGCCGCGCTGACGCTGGGCATCGAAGTACTGCATCAGCGGCGGCATGGTCTCCGCTGGGTTTGCCCCAATCAGAAAGAGAGTGTCGGCCTTGGGAATGTCTTCCAGCGGAAAGGGCATCCCACGGTCTATCCCAAAGGCGCGGTTGCCAGCGGCGGCGGCGCTGGACATGCAGAAGCGCCCGTTGTAGTCAATCTGGCGTGTGCCTAGCGCAACCCGTGCGAATTTGCCTAAAAGATAGACTTTCTCATTGGTGAGTCCGCCTCCGCCAAACACCCCGATAGCATCTTTTCCGTGCGCCTGTTGAAGCTGCTGAATCTCCTGCGTGATCCGAGTAAGTGCCTCGTCCCAGCTAACCGGACGCAGCGGCGCATCTTTGGTATCGCGCATCAGTGGCGTCGTGAGTCGTTCCGGGTGTGTGAGAAGCTCGGTGGCGCTCCAACCTTTCTGGCAGAGTCCGCCTTTATTGGTCGGAAAGTTTCGAGGAGCCACTTCAAGATCAAGCAGGCCCTCGCGCTTGATGAGTTGCATACCGCACTGGAGGGCGCAGTAGGGACAGTGGGTTTGGGTTGCGCTTTTTATCATGTTTGTTACTAAATATCCACGCGGAAGCCGTAGCCGTAGCCGCGCCGCGTATCGAGGCACTTTACGGTTTCGGGAGGGAGCTTGGTGCGGAGCCGACGGATATGAATGTCAACGGTGCGCTCGCCGCCCTCGTAGTCCATGCCCCAGACATGATTCAGAAGCTGGAGGCGAGTGAAGCCTCGGCCCCGGTGGCTCATGAGAAAGCGCAGCAGATCAAACTCACGTCGGGTCAGATCTATCGGCGTGCCCGTGAGCGTCGTGGCGCGCCCTAGGCTTAGAAAGAGCCGAATGCCCGCAAAGACCAGTGTGTCGCCTTGCTCGATGAAGCGGCGCCGAAACAGTAGCAAGCTCACGCGGTGCTTGAGCTCCTCGGGGTCGTAGGGCGGCAGCAGGAAATCATCAATGAGTAGGCGCAGATCCGGCTCATAGAAATGTGAGCGGCTGAGTAGCGCCACTAAGGGCGGCAGGGGAAGTGTCTCGCCCCAGGTGTCTTTCATTACCTGCCGGTGATGACGGAGTGCAAAGAGATCCACCGAGCTGCCTAAATCGGCGACAACCAGATCCGGCATGCCGTGTGGGAACGCTTGACAGAGCTCGTCTGAGGTGACACTAAACGGCAGGGAGCATGTTGCAAAACCGGCAGCCGTGAGCGGCACCCCGATGTGGGCAGGTAGCCCTCCGTCCATCGAGCGGTAGAGAATCAGAACCGAAGGCAAAAGGCCCCTCGCACAATCCGATGCATAGAGATTAGAGTACCGAGGAATTGTTTCGTTGGTATTTCGGTGCTAGATTCCCTCAGCAAAGCCAATGAGGTTCGTGTCCGGGAGGCGCAGGACATCGAGCTGACTTTCCAGAGACTGCATCGGCTCGCCTAGGGTGATGAGGATCAAACCGTTCGTAATAAACGCATCGAGCGCCCCCCACTCGATGCGTTCCGCAAAAGCCGTGCGCCAGCCCTGCGCTGCCAGCCGTCGCTCCAGCGTCGCCGCTGCTGCTCGGTCTTGAACCACGACTACGCCGCCCCGATGCCCGTGCCGCCGCTCACGCTCGGTGCGGTTCCAGGGCTCGGCGGCCCGCTCGTGATCGGTTTCGGGTAGAACCTGGGTCACCATTCCCGCCGCAATCGGGACGCTGGTCGCCGGGTCTAGGAGCAAAAAACCGCCCATTTCGCGGCTCCGCGTGTAAGGGTCCAGAAAAAGCGGCTGTGCGAGAGCAATCGTCACCTGTCCGAGCTCATTGAGTGCCAGCCGATTCGTCTCTTCTTTCTCCAGTGTCTCGACCGCCAGCCGGAAGTCTATTTTCTCCACGGCTGCTGCTGCCTGCCGCGTAGTCTGGATCGCGATGTAGGGTCGTCCCGGCGCGAGCCCCGCCTCACTGAGCACGCAGACTGTCGCCACAAAGCGCCGTGCGATCGCGGGGGGATTCTCCGGTGTGGTGAGAAGATCACCTCGGCTAATATCCAGCTCATCCGTGAGAGTGAGCACCACGGACTCGCCTGATAGTGCCTGAGCTTGTGTGCCGTCCGCCGTCACAATCTCTTTAATAACGGAGCACTTCCCCGAAGGAAGAGCCAGAATCGGATCACCGGGGCGGATGCTCCCTTCGGCGATCTTGCCCGCAAAGCCCCGGAAGTTCTGGTGGGGACGAATGACGCACTGCACCGGAAAGCGAAACGCCTCATTGTCGCGTGTCTCTGCAATTGGCAGACCCTCCAGCCACTCCAGCAGCGAGGGCCCCGTGTAAAACGGCGTGTTCTGACTGCGCTCCACCACATTGTCGCCCGCCAGTGCCGAGAGAGGAATCGCCGTCGCCGTGACCCCGAGCTTGGCGGCAAACTTCGCAAACTCCGCCTCAATGTGGCGGTAGATGCCTTCGTCGAAGCCAACCAAGTCCATCTTATTGATCGCCACTGCCAAGTGCGGCACGCGCAGCAGCGCCGAGAGTGCCGCGTGGCGGCGCGACTGCTCCAGCAGCCCGTTGCGAGCATCTACCAGAATCACGGCGGCGTGCGCCGTCGAAGCCCCGGTGACCATATTGCGCGTGTACTGAGCGTGGCCCGGCGTGTCGGCGATAATGAACCGGCGGCGCGGCGTGGCAAAGTAGCGGTACGCCACATCTATCGTGATCTTCTGCTCCCGCTCCGCCCGCAGCCCATCGGTCAGCAGTGCCAGATCCACTGTGCCCGCATCGCCGCCACTGGCGCGCTTTATCGCCTCGTACTGGTCGTCGGGGATGGCTTTAGAGTCAAAAAGCAGCCGTCCGATGAGCGTTGATTTGCCATCGTCCACGCTTCCGGCGGTCGAAAATCGTAGAAGCTCCACCTAAAAATACCCCGCGCGTTTTCTATCTTCCATCGCGGCCTCGGAGCGTTTGTCGTCGCCTCGTCCGCTGCGCTCAGTTACTCGGAACGTGCGCACTTCCTCAATAATCATATCCAGTGAGGTGGCGTCGGAGAACACGGCACCCGTCACGGTAATGTCGCCCATTGTCCGAAAGCGCACTTGATGGGTTTCTATTTTTTCTCCAGGAAGTAGCGGTAGCAGCTCGGACTCCGCCAGCCAGGTGCCTCGTCGGTTGAAGACGCGGCGCTCGTGCGCAAAATACAGCGACGGTAGGGCGATATGGCGCGCCTTGACGTAGCGCCAGATGTCCAGCTCGGTCCAGTTGGAGAGCGGGAAGATACGAAAGTGCTCACCGGGCGCTTTTCGTCCGTTGTAGAGGCTCCACAGCTCAGGCCGCTGGTTTTTCGGGTCCCACTGTCCGTATCGGTCGCGGTGTGAGAAGAAGCGCTCTTTGGCGCGGGCTTTTTCCTCGTCGCGCCGCGCCCCACCTACTGCCGCATCTGCTCTCAGTTCTTCGATTGCATCTAAGAGTGTGCGTGTCTGGAGGGCGTTGCGTGTCCCTTCCGGGCCAAGCTCTTCCGTCACGCGCCCTGCCTGAATGCTCTCCTCCACATAGCGTACGAGTAAGTCCGCACGAAGCTCGCGGGCTAAGTTATCGCGGAACGTCAGTGTTTCTTCAAAGTTATGACCCGTGTCTATGTGCAGCAGCTTAAACGGAATCCGAGCGGGCGCAAACGCACGCGCGGCGAGATGTGCCAGCACGATCGAGTCCTTGCCGCCCGAGAAGAGCAGTACAGGGTGCTCAAACTGTCCGAAGGTCTCGCGCAAAACATAGATCGCTTCCGATTCAAGGGTAGCAAGGGCGGGTTCTAGCATAGTGGTTGTCTCGCTCCCATGAACGGGAGCGTCTTATTGTCCTCGTTCCTCGGACACAAAGGGCGCAAGCGCCCATGGGCGGTACGCCCTTCGTGTCGCGAAGCGACAATAAGACGCCCCGGTTCATCGGGGCGGCGCTTTCTACGCCGCTTCCACGAACGCGGTGCGCATCAGTGAGCCAAGCTCCTCGTCGCTGGCACGGTCCACGAAGCTGGGAAAGTCCTCGTCCTCGGCGCGCTCGTTGAGATAGCCGTTGAGCAGATTCTCCAGTGCAATCGGAATATCCGTGGCGGGAACTTTGCGCCAGATCGGTCGCACGAACTTCGCATCTCGGCCCAAACGACCGCCCAGCGAGATATCGTAGCCGTCCACTTTATCGCCGCCAGGTAGCTTGACCACGCAGCCCTGAAGGCCGATATCGCCGATATGGTGCTGGCCGCAGCCATTGGGACAGCCATTGAGATTGATGCGAAGTGGCTCGTCCAGCGAGACGGTCTTGTCCAAGTGCCGCACGATCTGCCACATGAGATTTTTGGTCTCGGTGAGCGCGAGGTTGCAGAACTCGCTGCCGGTGCAGGCCACGGCGGCGCGGCGAATCGGGGACGCCACAACCGGGAAGCCAATCGCCTCCAGAGCCGCGACAACCGCCGGGACATCCGCCTCTTTAATATTAGGAATCAGCAGATTCTGCTGGTTGGTGGTACGTGTGTCTCCGGTGCCGAACTCTTTGGCGAGGCGTGCCACCTCAAAGAGCTGCTCGCTGTTCATGCGGCCCGTCAGGACATTTGCGCCCACCCAGAACAGACCCGATTGGCTTTGCGGATGCACGCCCACGTGGTCGCGGAAGTTATTGGTCGGCTCGGGCCACTCGGCCTCGGTGAGCGCAGGCTCGGGAACCCAGCTCAGGCGCTTAAGCACTTCCTGCTCGTACTTCGCCGCGCCCCAGTCCGCCACGAGGAACTTGATGCGCGCTTTCTTTCTATTCTCTCGGTAGCCTGAGTCTCGGTAGACCTCGGTGACGGCGCGAAACGCGTCTACCAGCTTATCAGCGGGGATAAAGAAATTGAGTTTCTGCGCCAAGAACGGGCGTGTCGAGAGCCCACCACCCACCCGAATATGGAAACCCTTCTCACCGTTCTTGATCACGGCGGTGGCGGCAATATCGTTGATCTCAGGCTGGGAGCAGTGCTCACAGCAGCCGGTAATAGAGATTTTATACTTGCGCGGCAGGTCCGCGAACTCCGGGTTACCTAAGAAATACTCATGGATCGCCTGGGCATAGGGCTGTGCATCGAATGTCTCGCCCGGATCAAGGCCCGCCACGGGACAGCCGGTAACATTACGTGGAATATCGCCACACGCGCCGAGCGTGCTGATTCCGACTGCGCTAAAGATGTCGAAGATCGCTCGGAAGTCAGCGGGGGCCATCCAGTGGAACTGAAAATTCTGGCGCGTGGTGATGTCGGAGATATTGCGGGCATAGTCGCGGGTGACTTCGGCAACGGCGATAAGCTGCTTGTAGGTAAGCTGACCGCCAGGCACTTTGATGCGCAACATAAAATAACCGTCTTTGGGCTTCTGCTCATAGAGCCCTAGCCAGCGCAGGCGGAACATATCGTCTGCATCAATTCCGCCGTAGCCTTCGGTGGCGATGCGCTGAAGGTCGTTCCAGACCTCCAGACCGCCTTTTTCTTTTTTAAGTCGTTCAACGTCGTTCATAATTTTGTCTTTCGCCCCCGTTGTCTCGCCCCCGTTGTAGGGGGGCGTCTTATTGTCGCTTCGCGACACGAAGGCCGTTCCGGCCATAACCGAATTTGCTCGGTACTCTGTATGGGCGGGACGCCCTTTGTGTCCGAAGCATGAGGATAATAAGACGCCCCGGTTTATCGGGGCGATTTTTCTCGCGGCGATCTACTTGTGTAGGCCGCACTCTTTCTGCTGCGGGTTTTCCCACCACCAGCGCCCGGCGCGCAGATCCTCACCCGGCTGGACGGCACGGGTACAGGGAGCACAGCCGATACTGGGGAAGCCTTGGTCGTGGAGTTTATTGTAGGGTACCTGGTGCGTCTTAATGTACTCCCATACCTGCGTCTCGGTCCAGTCGGCAAGGGGATTAAGTTTGGCGATTCCGCCGTGTGCGTCGTCAATTTCGAGCTTCGGTAGGCTGGCACGGGTCACGGACTGCTCGCGGCGCTGGCCAGTGATCCAGCCCGTCGCTCCTGCCAGTGCACGGACGAGCGGCTCGACTTTTCGCACGTGACAGCACTCTCGCCGGTTCTCGATGGAGTGGTGGAAACTTCCGGGGCCTTTGAGTTGCAAGAGTTGCTGGAGTGGCTCGTTCTGAGGTGTGTAGGCGGCGATGGCAACCCCATAGCGCTCACTCAGCCGTTCCCAGAGCGTGTAGGTCTCCTGATGGAGCCGGCCCGTATCCAGCACAAACACCGAGATGGGGAGCTTGTTCTGGGCGATGAGATCAAGGAGCACCACATCTTCCGCGCCAAAGCTACAGGCAAGCTTCAGGCCGTTCCCGTAGAGCTTCGTCGCCTCGTGAAGAAGCGCGACGGCATCGAGAGTTTCCCAGCGTGGCTCAGACATACAAAGAGGAGTGTATCGCTTAAATTATTGTATTGCAATCGGAAAAGTAGAATTTATCAACGGCAACAAGTCGCGGAGCGACATCGTGGCCGAAGGCCAGCAGCGAAGCGATGCCCCTGACCTTCACGTCAGGCGGGGATCAGAGGCCGGGAAAGGGCGTGGCGCTGAGAAAGACCCGGTAGGCTTTGATGCGTCCGTGGTCGTTGTCCTGGCGTGGCTGGCAGCGAATCCCAGCGATAGTCTGCTCCGAGCCGAGATCCACCACAAGCTGATGGGGATGCGGCGTTTTATCCACGCTCCAGGCGGTGTGCCAGAAGGTGACAGGTTGGAGATCAAATATATTGTCTGCCTTGCCGTCGGTGCCGATCAGCTCCAGCTCGGTCAGAGTGGTATAGA
>NZ_JAYUPA010000759.1:0-3477 GCF_043760365.1 Armatimonas sp. | reverse complement strand
GGGCTAGGTACTCCTATGTATATTCTTGGTATTGCACTCTGTTTGGGACAACTCTTAATTGCGTACCGGCTCGCTCACCAGCGCGACTGGGCGATGGCATTTTACACCGTCTTATGTTTTGCAGGAATACAGTTCAACGGCATTGTTGCGTGGCTCTTTCTGGTTCATGCGATTGCCGCAACGATTGTGCTCCTTCTGCGCTGGCGTGAGCTGAAACCCGGTCTCTAAACGGTACACTGTCGCCATGCGGAAAGAGCGTGGGCGGGTGATAGAGGTTCTTCAGGAAGAGAACCAGGCGGTTCCGATTGGCGTGGTCGGGTCGCCGTCGGACACCAATCAGATCACGATTGATATTTTAGAGAGCGCGGAAAACTCGCGGATTCGTGGGCAGATGGTGTACTTGGTCTTACCGCACGAAGGGCAGCAGATGGCGGTGCTGGGGCAGATCAGCCGGGTGGAGACCAAGAACCGCTGGCACGAGGACATGGCTTTTCGCGGGATCATCAAGCGGCAGGGTGAACTGCAAAATCTCTCGGGGCGCGCCGATGTGCGCACGGCGACGATCAGTGTGCAGGCCGCGTTTATGATCAGCGAGAACGAAAAAGGCGAGGAGTTCTCCAGCGAAGACATGCTGGGCACATCGCCCAGCACCGGGAAAGCGGTCTACGCCGTGCGCGATGAAGTTCTTTCCATACTTCTGGAAAAGCACCAAAAGGAGATTGTCTACCTCGGGAGAGTGTTCGGCACACAGGTCAAGATGCCCCAGCACCTGCGGCACTTTGGCAAGGGCACCGGCGGCGTGGGCGAGGCATACCATATCGGGGTGTTCGGCAAGACCGGCTCGGGTAAGAGCGGCCTCGCTGCCTACTTGCTCCTCTGCTACGCCCGCCAGCGCGAGATGGGTGTCTTGTTTATTGACCCTCAAGGCCAGTTCTCTAGCGGCTGGGGGCTGCCCTTTGACCTCCACCGCGCACTCTTTGCCCAGGGCCGCGATGTGAAAGTCTATAAAATGGCAACGGGCCTGCGCCTCGGCGACAACGCGCTTCAGTTCTGCGAATTACTCGCCAAGGCGAAGTTCTACCAGTTCCTCGGCATCAAAAACGCCGACAACGCCGAGATCGCTGTCGAGGTTCTCTACAACCACGTGCGAAAAGCGCTGACTGCTGCGGGCGCAAAACTCGATGCCGCGCCGGGGAACTTGCTGCGCGACACGCTGACGCTCTGGATCGCCGATGAGAAATCTCTGGAGCGCATCTACACCGGAAAAGAGCGCCGCGAGCAGCTCGCCGAGCGCCTGCGCCAGATACTCAGCGACGCCGAGGAGTTCACGGACTGCCAGAAGCGCTGGACGACGGCGCTGGACATGTTCCAGAAAATTGACTCCAAGGGCAATGAGCGCACCCCCCTCTCGCAAGTCGTGGCGTCTATGATCCGCACCGCCGAGACCGACACGCAGCCCTTTATCTTTCTGGACATCTCCGGCGAGGGCACGGAGTTCAAAGACGACGATGAAATCAAAGCGTTGCTCCTGAAAGAGATCGCCAGTACGCTCAACCGTGAGGGCGGGGAAGCATTTGCACAAGGCAAGCAGCTCAACTGCCTCGTGGCGCTCGATGAGGCCCATCGGTTTGTGCGCAACTTCACCCGCTCGTCGGACACCACCGAGATGTCCAAGCTCACTACGGAGTTCGTGGACGCGGTGCGCACCACAAGAAAGTACGGTCTGGGGTATTTATTCATCACCCAGACCCTCGCCAGCCTGCACCGTGAGATTATCGGGCAGCTCCGGCTCTGCGCGTTTGGCTACGGCCTCACGATGGGCAGTGAGCTAGCGAACTTAAATGAGCTGGTGGGCGACCCCGAGGCGCTCTCGCTCTACCGCTCGTTTGTGGACCCGCAGAGCCGCAAGCAGTACCCCTTTATGTTCACCGGCCCCGCCTCGCCTTTGAGCTTTACTGGCAGCCCGATCTTCGTAGAGATGTTCACCCGCTACGAGGATTTCGTCGCCGCCAACCCCTGGGCAGATTACTCCGGTGTGCCCAAAGTGCGCAACACTCCTCTACCCACACGCGGCTACAAAGACGAGGAGTCTTTCGAGAAAGCCCGGACGCTGGATTTCGATTGAGTGCCCGTTTGGATCGCTCCGATAAACCGGGGCGTCTTTTTGTCGCTTCGCGACACGAAGGGCGTGCCGCCCATGAAAGAGAAGTAAACTCGGTATGGCCCGAAGTGGCCTTTGTGTCCGAGGAACGAGGACAATAAGACGCCCCCGTTTATGGGGGCGAGATCATGGGAGCGATTCTCACGAGTAGCCCTATGGTAGACTAAACGCACCATGGGGCAGATCGGGCGATTCATTCGAGAGCTGGGAAAGTACCGGGCCACACAGGCGTGGATCGCGTTTCTGACTCTGGTCTCGGCACTACTCTCCCTCCAAACACCAGGGCTCATCAAGCAGATATTCAACTTCCTCGATCCACGTAAACCTCAGCCATTTCACCTGCCCGGACCGTTTTCCAGCCTCACGGGAGCCTTTATTTTATTGTTGCTCGTCTCACTCGCGGCGGGGTTGATGAGCTACGTGATGGGCGTGACGATTCAGGCGATGGGCCAGCGCTTTCTGCTCGACATGCGCGTCCGGCTTTACACGCATCTTCAGGAGCTCTCGCAGGGCTTTTTTGAGAAGTCCCAAACCGGGAAGATTGTCGCCACGCTGGTCAATGATGTAGGCCAAGTCAATGGGCTGATTACCGGTGCCTTTGTGACGATCATCCAGGACTCGGTGACCCTGATTGGCGTTTTGATCCTGATCTTTATGCAGAACCCGCGCCTCGCACTTCTCGCCCTCGCGGTCTACCCCATCTATATCTTGAACTATGTCTTCTCCCGCACGCTGCTCAAGGAAAACGCCAGCAAGATCAGCGAGCTACGCGGGGTGATTCTCTCGGACTTGCAGGAGAAGCTGGCGGGGATTCAGGTGGTGAAGTCCTATGCCCAAGAGCGCTCCGAGGTGCGCAGCTACACCCACCTGAACCGTGATAACTTAAACCTCAATATCCGACAGAGCAACATGGGGACGCTGCTCTTTGCCCGCGCCGAGTTCATCACCGCTATCGGGACGGCTACGGTGCTTTGTGTTGGGGGCCAGGCAGTGATCAACGGCGAGCTACGGCAGGGCGATCTCGTGGCGTTTCTGGTTCTGGTGACGGCCTATCTCTACGCCCCGACCGTGCGCCTGATCCAGCTCAACGACCAGCTTGCCCGCGCTCAGGCCAGCCTGCGCCGTATTTTCGACCTCCTAGACACCGTGCCTGTGGTCACGAATGATCTGCAAGCCCCGCCCCTTCCAAAAATCTCGGGGCGCGTGGTCTATGAGAGTGTCTGGTTTTCCTACGAGCCCGATCAGTACGTCCTCAAGGGCATTGACTTAACCGTCGAGCCCGGCCAGATGATCGCCTTTGTGGGCGGCAGTGGCAG
>NZ_JAYUPA010000758.1:0-10014 GCF_043760365.1 Armatimonas sp. | reverse complement strand
CTTCTAACTCGCTTCCAGCGGGGCGAGGGACAGGCCAGCGCCGCCCCGTACCAGAACAGTGCCCGGGCGCTCACCCTCCTGGGCTTGTTCCCCGTTCTGCTTGCCCCCGAAGCGCGTGATGTGCCCCTGGCAGGGCTCTTTGCGGCGGAGGCAGTTCTCTGGCTGGTCGCCGCACGAACGCCGCAAGGCCTTTTGTGCACCTCGGCGCTTGCCCTCGCGGCCTGCCGCCTCGTCGCCCTTGCACTCGATGACTGGTTTGTCGCTGCCACGGGCCTGCCCGCCGGTCCGCTGCGCTGGTTGCTGCTTCCCGCGCTCGCCTTCGGACTCCTGAGCCTGCGCACCTCAACCGAAGAACGTGCGGTTATTTTGCGGCAGTGTGCCCTTGCGGCGTTTGGCTGGGCCTGCGCGGGCCAGCTCACCGGGCTTATGGACAGCAAGAGTGTCGGGACAAACTGCACGGTGCTGATGCTCGCGTCCGCCGGGCTCGGCCTCTGGGGGCTCTGGCAGGACCGGCCCGTGGCGGCGCGCGGCGCACTGATCCCTCTGGGATTCGCTCTGGCGGCGCAGTGGCTACGCTGGGCAACGGTGGGGCATGACCTGCCCCTTCCCGTTCTCGCCCTGGCGCTTTTTGTGGCGGGTGTCACGCTTCCTGCAAAGGCGGATCTCGGGCCACGGGCCACGCTGTGGCTTCTTGCGGTGGGGCATCTCGCAGCGAGCCTGCTTCCTGCGGCCCTGCTCCCGTTCTGGAGCCTCGCCCTGGTTCCCGTGCTCCTCTGGCTGAGCCGCGCGGAAGGCGACACCGACAGGCCACTGCGCCTCACGGAGTTCTTTGCCGTGCTGGGTTTCTTAGCTATGGTACTACTTCCTTCGGGCAGCTCGCCGCTCTCGATCGTGGTGACGGGAGCCGCACTGGCCGTGGTCTCGCTGCTAGGGTACCGCCCCAGCGGGGTTGCGACTGCGGCCGGACTGGCGACCGCTGCCGTGGCGCTTGCAGCGAGCGGGTACCCACACCCTTCCCTCTCCCTGGCACAGGTGGGCTTCTTACTGGCTGGCCTTGCTGCATTCTGGCTGGGGCTGGCGGCGAGCCTCCGGCGGAGCACTCCTCTCTGGGAAACACTCAGCGCCGTGGGCGTGGCCACCACAGCAGTCGCGGTCGTGACCGGGGTGTACAGGCTCACCGCGCAGGATCAGGGGCGCTGGACAATCTACACGCTTGGGCTGAGCGCTGCGACTCTCGCGGCCACGGCGGGCTTGCGCAGGCAGCCCAACTACCTCCACAGCGCCTTCGCCTGTGCCTTCGCCGCCTACGGCCTCTATTTCTTCGACCAGTTCGGGCTGGGCTCCGACAAACTCGGCTACTTTCTGATGCCCATCGGGATCTATCTTTTGTTGATCGCCGAGCGCATGAACCAGGCCCCCCTGCGCGCCCCTGGTTTACTTCTGCTACTGGGCCCCTCACTTTTGGCCATCGTCACCAACCCCCACGACTGGCAGCACGCGATTCTGCTCGTTCTGGAGTGCTTGGTCGCCGTCGCGGCGGGCATCCAGCAGCGCGTCAAAGTCTATCTGGGCGGCGGGATCGCGTTTCTCATCACGCTTCTGGTCATCAAACTCTGGGATCCGCTGCGGGAGATCAACTTCGGGGTCTATCTCACCCTCCTGGGCGTCGGGGTTCTCGCTGCCGCGCTCCAGTTTGATAAGCGCCGCGAAGCACTGCGCCGCTGGGCCGAATCCGTGCGGGAGACCTACCAGAGCTGGGACTGACTAAGTCTCTGTACGAACCCAGCGCTGGGCCTTCATCTCGGAGCGCGGCAGCGTTCCAAAGGCGACGAGGACTAGGGGGATGCGCAGATGAAAGGTCGTACGAAGCGCTGATTCCGCCGCGAGGCGCAGTGCTTCGGGATCAGGGCAGGTGGGCAGCGCTTCAAGCTCGACGAGTGCCTCTCGGAGGGCATTGACGGTGCTCAACGTGACGCGGTACTCGCCCATTTCTGCAAAGCGCCTTAAAACCGCCTCGACCGCCGAGGGGTAGAGGTTGACGCCGCGCACCACGAGCATATCGTCGGTGCGGCCTAGGATTCCACCCTCTAGCACCAGATCGGAGCGGCCACAGGCACAGATGGTATTAGTACTAGGTTGGACAAGATCACCCGTTCGGTAGCGCAAGAGCGGCGAGCCCATGCGCCCCAAGTTCGTCAGTACCAGCTCACCACGCTCACCGGGAAGCGTCGGTTGGAGTGTCTCCGGGTCGAGAACCTCGGCGATAAACCGAGACTCCAGCACATGCAGCACGCCCGGGCGCACAGGGCACTCGAAGCTCACAGGGCCGGTCTCGGTCATCCCGTGGTGATCCCAGAGCCGCGCGCCCGGCCAGAGCTGCTCGATACGTGCCCGGGTCGCCGGAATCCCCGCGCCCGGCTCACCGGCGACAATAATGCGGCGAACGGCACTAGTCGCCAGATCAATCCCCTCTTCTTGCGCCACTTCCCCCAGGCGGATCGCGTAGGTTGGCGTGCAACAAAGCGTGGTAACACAGTTGTCTAGGATCGTCTTGAGGCGTGCAGCGCTGCTCATCCCTCCGCCGGGCAAGCACAGACAGCCCAGGCGCTCCCCGGCGGCAAAGGCAGTCCAGAATCCCAGAAACGGACCAAACGAGAAGGCGTAGAAGAGGCGATCACGGGCAGATACTTCGGCGGCGCGAAACACCTCCATCCAGTTCTCCACCATCCACTCCCACGAGTCCGTGGTGTCCAGCCAGCGCAGGGTGAAGCCGCTCGTGCCGCTTGTCTGGCAGAAGCGCGTGTAGTACTCGATGGGGTAGGTCAAGTTGGTTCCGTACGGCGCGTACTCCCGCTGATCGTCCACGATCTGCTGCTTGGTGGTTAGCGGAAGCTTTGCAAAGAACTCCGCCAGCGAGCCGACTCCTTGCGCTAGGTCTGCCGCTTCGAGTTTTGGGGCGTAGAAAGCATTGCTTGGCACCAGCGCGGCGAGGAGCGTATTGAGCTGCTTAAGCTGCTCGGCTTCAAGTGCCGCGCGATTAGGGAAGCTCATTGGGTTTCCGAAATTTCCAAGATTTCCTCAGGGGCAACATCAATTTGCACCGCGAGCGCCTCAGGGATTCGCGTGGCCTTCATCGTGCCCATCTCGACGTCCATGGCGACGCATACCACGGTCATGCGGCCCGTCGCCACTTCCAGCAACGGCTCCTCCCCGACTTTGGTGATATGAAATTCATAGCGCAGCGACTTGGATTTTTTCTCAACCACAACCAATCTCACGTCCAGTTCATCCTCGAAGCGCAACGGCGCACGAAACTCGCAGCCGACATCCACCCGTGGCCAGCCGATACCGGCATCCCGGCTCGCGACGGAGAAACCCAGCGAGCGAAAAAACGCGTGCTCAGTCACCTCCATGTAGCGAAAGTAGCTGGAGAAGTGAATGATGCCCGCCATGTCCGTATCCGCGAACTCAACCCGGTGGCGCAGGACGAACTCATGGGGCATGGGAACTACCTCTCCCCCTACCCCCTCTCCCGGGCAGTCGTCCCGGGTGCCCTCTGGGCGTGGGAAAGGGGAAATGATATGATCTGCCTCCCCTCTCTTCCCCAGCGAAGAATGAGCGCCCGCACCCAGAGGGTACCCGGGGAGGGGCTGGGGGAGGGAGAGGTCGTTTACGCATGGGGCAGAATCTCCAAGATGTCCGCAATCACCGCACCGCTTGGTGTCGCGTGGATATTGCGTCGCCCGTAGAGGGTATTGGTCTCCTCCGAGAGCCCAAAGACCTCGTTGATAAACGCATTGGCCTCGATCTTCAGAAACGCCTGAGGGCAGCTCACGTGCACGACCTTGTGCTTGGCCAGAATCGTGCCCAGTGGCAGGTGCCCTGCCTCAATATCCGTACGTGCCTCGGGCGTGAACTCGCTCAGATGAATCGCAATCGCCCCAAACTCCACGGGACTCTTTCCGGCGAGCAGAATGACCTCACGGAAGAGTACATCGCCCTGAATGCGGCGGCCCAGCACGCGAAGCGCGATCTCCTGTCCGTGAAACGCACTCAGAGTCGGGGTCATGTCGTTGAGATGCACCAGAAGCTGTCGGTAGGGCTGAGGAACGGCCTCACCCTCCACCCGCTCGATCCGTGGCAGGGCAATGCCTTCCTGCTCATGCAAGAGATCCAATGGGAAGAAAAGATTAAGCTCAGGCATACCGCGCATCTCGGTGCTCGGGCAGGAAGAACTCATGGACAAGGCGATCCACACGAAGCAGGCCCTCACGGTTGAGCCGCAGCTCGTCGCCGTGCTCTTCCAAGTAGCCCTCGGTTCGCAGCTCCTTCAGAGTCTCTGCAAACCGCGTGCGCAGGTCCACACCGAACTTATGGGCAAAGTAGCCCCGATTGACATGCCCCAGCTTGAACTGCAAGATCAGCTCACGGATCAGGCTCTGCTCCGCCGTCGGAGTTAAAGCACGGTAGATCGGAAGCTCACCCCCCGTGATTTTGTCAATATACGGATCGAAGTTGTGCTGGTTCTGGAAGTGGACTCCCCCAACATGGGAGAACGACGCCACCCCGAGCCCGAGCAGATCCGCGCCCGCCCAGAGCTGATCGCGGTAGCAAAACCGGGTTGTGGCAGGATCACGCACAGCGGTGTAGCCGCTGGTGACGGTGTAGCCTGCCTGCTCTAGCTGCCCAAACGCGTACTGCACCCACTCACGCTTCTTGGCCCAGGTCGCCACGGGAGCGATCTCGTTGCCGCCCTCCTGCATCTCCGCAAAGATCGTCGTGTTGTAGGGAATCTCCATCTGGTAGATCGTCACGCTGTCGGGCAGAAGCTCGATGGCTTTCGCGACCGTGGCCTGCCAGAGCGCGTCGGTGTCGCCCATCATTCCCGCAATCAAGTCAATGTTGATCTGTGGAAAGCCCACGGAGCGCGCAAAGTTGTAGGCACGGTCAATCTCTTTGGCTCCGTGCGCACGGCCATTGAGCTTCAGGATGCTCTCATCGAAGTGCTCCACACCCAGGCTCAGGCGCGTCACCCCGACATTGCGAATCGTGGTCAGCTTGTGCTCATTAAGCGTCCCCGGCTCGCACTCGAACGTCACTTCCTCCGCCTCGTCCCAGGGAAGAAGTGCCTTCATAGCATCGGTGAGGTAGGTGAGCTGCGTGGTCGAAAGATACGACGGTGTCCCACCGCCAAAGTACACAAAGCGCGGCTTGCGTCCCCCAATAAACGGCTTGCTCGCGTAGGTTGTCATCTCCGCAATGGCCGCATCCAGATAGCGCTTGATCTCCCCGGCGTTCTTATCGGTGTAGACGCGAAAATAGCAGAAGTGGCAGCGCTTGCGGCAAAACGGAATGTGCAAATAGATTCCGAGCGGCGTGTCTGGCAGGGGTTCACGCTCCAAAGTGGCAAGAGCCTCCGGCACCGAGGCGGGTGTCCAGAAAGAGTAGGGAGGGTAGTTGGAGACGAAATAATTTCCGGCCTTGGTCTCTTGCGCCCCGAGCATCTCTAAGTTCAGTCGTGTTGTCGCCATTGCGTCGTCTTTCTTAAGTCTGGCAAAAGCCAGTGTAGTGCAGGTGCGGTCATCATCGTCGTCACGAGTGCCATCACCACCATCATCGCAAATAAAGTGGGAGAAATAACGTGAAGATCGAGCCCAATGTTCAATACGATCAGCTCCATCAGCCCTCGCGTATTCATCAAGGCTCCTAGTATCATAGCGTCGCGCGTTCCCACGCCAGTTCCCCTCGCTGCGAAAAAAGTGCCCCCCACCTTCCCCAAGGTCGCTACCAGAATAATACCACCACAGATCAACCAAACTCCTGCGCCAGAGAGGAGGTCAATTCGTGTGCGCATTCCCGTGAGGGCAAAAAACGCGGGAAGCAGGAGTGCGGTTACCACCGGCTGAAGTTGCTGAATCAGTCTCTTGGCAATCCCACTGCTACTGGGAAGAATCGCCCCGAGCAGAAATGCACCAAAGATGGCATGGATACCAATCTGCTCGGTAGTCAGAGCGGAGAGAATCAGTGCCACCAGCACCAATGCACTACGCGTCGGTGCAGGGAGCTCGGCCTCCCAGCGTGCAATCAGGCGACGTGCCAAGGGTCGCACCACAAATAGCATGACGGTTAGATACGCCAGAGTGAGGAGCGCGACGCGCAGCCCCACCCCAACCTGCGTCTTCACCACCCCTACCACAAGCGCCAGTAGGCACCAAGCCGCGCCATCGCCCACGGCAGCACACGTGAGCGCCAGAGAGCCAAGCTCGGTCTTCAGTAGCTGTCGCTCAGCGAGGATGCGCGCCAGCACCGGAAACGCAGTCACGGAGAGAGAGATTCCCAAGAAGAGGGAAAAGCCAAGAAATCCCACTGTGCCTCCTGCAAAGCGGGGATAGAGCAGAAACGCGAGTCCCATTCCGAGGCTAAAGGGAACCAGAAGCCCCGCCAGAGAAGTCGCCACCAGGGTTTTGGTTCGCTGCCGAAGCGCTTGACCGCTGAGTTCAAGCCCCACCGTAAACATGTACAGCAAGATTCCCAACTGAGCGATTATACCCAGCGTGGGAGCCACGGAAGAGGGCAGCAGCATCCCAGAAAGGCGTGGCCCCAGCAGCGAGGGACCAAGGAGTACGCCCGCAACAATCTCCCCGATTACCGGCGGCTGTCCCAAAAAACGAAGTATTTTCCCCAGGATAAGCCCTGTCACGATCACCGCAGCGAGCGCCAGAAGTACCTGAGACAGGGGATCGGCCAGGGGCATCCTAGGGTTTGTACCCATCGGGGAGCACCAGCTCATTGGCTTTGTGCTCCACATCCATCCCCGAGGGCGTGTCCCACGGGGCGGGCGGGATCTTATTGTCCGGGTAGAGCGACTCCATCGGGGCCCAGACTTCGTCCACGCGCTCCGTGAAGAGATCGCCGATAAGTAAGTCGGTCATGGTGTTGCGAAGATGCGGGTAGGTCTTGATAAACTGCCCGAAACTAAAGCCCTCGTAGTACTCACAGACCAAGCGGCGCATGCGATCCACGCCCTTGTTGAAGTCCGGCCCCCACTTGCCCAGCTGCTCCTTCGAGACATCGCCTTTCTCCAGGCCCTCCACCACCGCATCGGCGGCGAGTTGACCAGACTTGAGCGCGAGCAGCACCCCAGAGGAGTAGAGCGGATCCAGAAAGCCAAACGCATCGCCCACCAGCACCCAGCCGTTACCCGCCGCCTGTGTGCAACGGTACGAGTAGTCTTTGGTCGCAAAGTAGCCCGTGTCGCGTGTCGCGTTGGCGAGGCGCTCTTTCACGCCGGGGCACGCCTCCACTTCCTCTTGGTAAGTTTTCTCGTGGCTCTCACGGCCCTTGAACAAATAATCAAACGGCCCAACCACGCCCACACTCATGCGGTCGTCGTGGAGGGGAATGTACCAGAACCAGCCTTTTTTGTCGCCCGTCTGGAGCACCATGGTCGCCCCGGCGTTGCGGCCCTCGTCGCGAAAGGCTCCTTTCCAGTACGTCCAGATTGCGCCTTTATTCAGCACGGGGTCCCAGGTGCGCAGATTGAGCTTATTCGCCAGAAGATTGCTCTGTCCACTGGCATCTATCACGACACTCGCGTGCACTTCCTCCAGTGTGCCGTTTTCGAGCTGAATCTTCACCCCGACAGCCTTGCCGCCCTCAAAGAGCACTTCCCGCACACGCACGCCCTCTTGCGCATCCACGCCATGCTCACGGGCGTTGTTGAGCATCATCAGGTCAAACTCGCTACGCACCACCTGCCAGGTCTGGGAGCACTCGTGGGGCTTGTTGTCCCAGAAGTAGAACGGCGCACTGGTCTTGCCCGCGGAGTTGACGAACTGGACACTGTGCTTGTGCACAAAGTGGCTCTTTTTGAGCTTCTCCAGCATCCCCAGGCGCTCCAAAACCCAGTAGGTCTCCGGGATCAGCGACTCGCCGATATGAAAGCGCGGGAAGTGCTCACGCTCGAAAAGTCGAACCGTGAAGCCCTTCTGAGCAATCAGGGTAGAGACGGTCGAACCGGCAGGCCCGCCACCAATGACGATCACATCAGGATTACTTGCATGACTCATTTTTGCTTACTTCCCCATAATCTTAGGAATTGCGCCTTCAAAGGCAGAGCGTAGCTGGTCCAGTGAAAGTTCCAGAAGTCCCGCAGCATCGAGCTTGTTGTTGTTTTTCACTTGCCCGATAAAGACAGGCTCGACACTATTTTGCTCGCACAGATCCAAAAGCGCACTCTGCTCGGTGGTGCCTTCTTTCACCGTCACCACGATACGGCTCGGGGACTCGCCAAACAGCACTGCGCTCCAGGGAAGATCGCTGCCGTCTCCTGCCACAAAGTCCGTGATGGCGAAGCGGATCTCGGCCCCTTTGTTGCCCCCCAGACAGCTCTCGGCGACGGCGGTCATGAAGCCGCCCTCGGAGCAGTCGTGGGCGCTCTGGATCAGGACGAGGGCGACGGCCTCACGAACGACTTTCTGGACACTCGCTTCGGCGGCCAAGTCTAGCTTCGGCTTGCCCTCGGCGCGCCCATGAATGCGGTAGAGATACTCGCTCCCCCCAATTCCCGTCGCGCTCTCGGTGCCAACCGGGCGCAGGAGATAGATGAGATCGCCGTCGCTTTGGAAAGAGAGGCCCATCGGCTCGACGTTCTCCGGGATCACGCCGACCATGCCCACGGTGGGGGTTGGGTAGATCGCGCCCTCGGGGGTCTCATTGTAGAAGCTCACGTTCCCGGAAACAACCGGCGTCTTGAAGAAGTCGGCGGCCTGCGCCATCCCTTCCACGGCACGCCGAAACTGCCAGAACCCGGCGGGCTTCTCGGGCGAGGGGAAATTCAGACAGTCCGTGAGCGCGGCGGGCACGGCCCCCACACAGCTCAAGTTGCGTGCGGCCTCCGCGACGGCAAGCTGCGCTCCGACAAACGGGTCCAAATAACAGAAACGCGGGTTGCAGTCCGTGGTCGCTGCGATCTTTCGCCCGTTTGCCTCCCGAATGGAGAGCACCGCCGCATCGCCGCGCCCCGGAAGCACCTCGGTCTGGGTCTGTACCATGGTGTCGTACTGCTCCCAGACCCAGCGCTTGCTGGCAATACTGGGCGTCGCGAGCAGCTTCAGAAGCACTTCCCCGTAGCTCTCGGGCTCGGGCAGGGTCGAGAAATCCGCGCTCTGGACTTGGGCGATGTACTCGGGCTCGGCGGCGTCTAAATAATACGTCGGGCACTCATCGGCCAGCGACTTGGCGGGAATATTGGCCTCCAAGCGCTCACCGTCCCAGACCTGCACGTTGCCGGTCTCGGTCATCACCCCGATATAGGCCGCGTTCAGCCCCCACTTATGGAACACCGCCGCCACTTCGTCCTCGCGGCCTCTGTCCACCACGGCTAGCATCCGCTCCTGGCTCTCGGAGAGCAGCACCTCGTAGGCGTTCATCCCCGTCTCACGGCGCGGTACTTTCTGGATATCAATCGTCATCCCCAGCGAGCCCTTGGCGCTCATCTCGCTCGTCCCACAGGTCAGCCCCGCCGCGCCCATGTCCTGAATCCCGACAATCCCGCCGGTCGCCAGCGCCTCAAGCGTCGCCTCAATCAGTAGCTTCTCCATAAACGGATCGCCGCACTGCACATTGGGCCGCTTGGCCTCCGATTCCTCACTTAACTCCACACTGGCAAACGTCGCCCCGTGAATCCCATCGCGCCCCGTCGCCGAGCCGACATAGAGCACCTGATTGCCGATTCCCTTGGCCTTCGCCGACGCAATCGCATCAAGCTTCACAATCCCGATGCTCATCGCATTGACCAGCGGGTTGCCGTTGTAGCACGGATCGAAGTAGATCTCGCCCCCTACCGTGGCGACGCCAACGCAATTTCCGTAGGAGCCCACACCAGAAACCACGTGCTCGAAGAGATAGCGGTTACGGATCGCGGTGGCGTCGTTGCCCTCAATCGGACCGAATCTAAGGGAGTTTAAACTCGCCACCGGGCGAGCGCCCATGGTGAAGATATCGCGCAGGATT